>JBAQER010000293.1:0-2280 GCA_049286845.1 Bradyrhizobium sp. | reverse complement strand
CGATGTGCTCACGCGCATGGTCGACGGGTATCCCATCAACCGCCTCGACGAACTGCTGCCTTGGACCTGGAAAAATGAAAATCATGTCAAGACCTGACTGATGTGCAAGCTTCGGACGCTTACGCTCGTATCCCTCCGCTCCCACTGTCTCACGTCAGAACATGCGATAACCCACGACAGGCTGCGATGAAGCGCGATCCAAATCATGGCGATCGAACCTCGCTGGCACGTCGCACGAACAGGCTGCCTGACTGCGGCACCAGAGCCGAGAGATCGACAACGCCATGAACGCCTGATGGACGGCTCGGCCGCATGCCGGGCGACGGATGCTCGTCAGAAGAACTGCGCGCGGTCCGCACTACGAACAACGGTGAACGAGCCAAGGTAGGTGACTTCGCGATAGCGATGATCTTCCGACCAGTCTGGTCACGCCCGATCATCGGCGCGAGCGTCGCGACATACGCTTGCGTCTCTTCCGGAAGCGGTCGACCGGTCGCCAGATGGTTCTCGTAGCGTCGAGGCCCTGCGTTATACGCAGCGAGGAAGCCAGGCGCGCCGTAACGATCATGGAGCTCGCGTACGTAAGCAGCACCGGCCAAAATGTTGTCGCGCAGGTCATAGGGGTCGGCGCCGAGACCATATCGAGCCCGCAAGTCGGACCATGTCTTGGGCATGATCTGCATCACCCCCATGGCGCCCTTGGACGACCGCGCTCGTAATTTGCCACCACTCTCGACGTGCATTATTGCACGTATCCAATGTTCCGGTACCGCAAAACGCTTGGACGCTTCGGCGACAAAAGCCGCGAAGGGATTAGTCGGAGGAGCAGCTACTTGTTGGGTGATCGATAACGCTCGTTCCGCCTGCGCTGCACCGCTTAACAGCAAGGATAATGCGAAGATCGCGACGATGCACACCATCGCCCCGAGAGCTCGCAAGCGTGCCATCGCGCTCGCAGCCATCAAGGGTGAAGCGCTGGCGCGCCGGCTTGACGACCGCCCTGGGTCACCGCTGCCTGCGCCGGCGGCACGAACTTTGATCGGGACGAAGGAATGGCTTGTGTACAGGTCGGACAAAGGAACGGCAGGAGTTGTGCGACTTGGCGACAAGGTCAGTCCTCCTCATCGATCCAGAGAGGTTCCGCCCGTCCGACAATCGCGCTCGTTGGCAGCACCCCGAAATATCGCCCATCAAGGGAATCCGCTGACTGCCAATTCATGAGGAAGACTTCGCCATCAGCGACGACACGGCAGCCCTGCCAGATGGGAAGCGGTCGGCCCCGGCTATCGCGTTCGTGCGCCTCACCTACATTAACCTTGTCGACGATGATGGTGAGATGGTTCCGGCAAACCGTCTGCCTCGGAAGCGCCAGGACACGCTTCAGCATCGGAATGCCGCGCGGCAGATAGCGGCCATCTGCGAGGAATGTTGCGAGGGGTTCGGGCGGCTCAACCGCGACTAGTTTGGTGACGAAGAGTCGGCCGGTCGGCTGTATCAGGTAGAGTCCTACGGGCGCGCTTTCGGAGACGTTCCATACATAATGTATCGCCGGTTTCGCCCAGATCGTTGACAGCACGACGGCCGTGGCTGCAAGCGTCGTCAGAAGCGTCGTGACGCGGCCGTTCATGGCGCAATCCTCCGCCGATGCAGCCAGGCCTGATGGCGCGAGCGTGTGTACGACCGGGGCACTTCGTTGACAGACAGACGGTTGTGGACGTGATGCCAGTAGTCGGGTGCAGCGTCGGCGGCATCGATGCCAAGCGCCTCGACGGCGTCGATAATCTGCAACACGCGCTCGACCTTGGGCCAGCCAGAGAGCCGCAACAGGATATCGCCGCCGGGCCGCACATAGGGCACGGTCGCGCAGCGTTGACCCGGGGCGGCCGCCCGCAGAATGTCGATGCGCGAGATCACCGTGCCGAAGTCGTTCGAGGTCCAGCGCACGAACGCAAATATGCTGCCCGGCGCAAACGAAAGGATGCGCCGCCGCTTATCGAGAATCTGCTCCTCGGCATGCCGGCCGAAGCGAATCCAGTTCTCGATGCGCTTCTCGAGCCACAAAAGCTCGACATGCGTGAGGTCACTCATGCAATTCCTCCTTCTCTGGAAGTTTGCCGAGCCGAGAAGCATGAAAAGTGCAGTGCGAGAGCCGCTGTCGTTTTCCCTTGAATCCGATTCTGGGCGGCGCTGGCTTTTCGAGTCTTTGCACGACTTTCCGCATGATGTGATTTCCCTTGAATCATTAACTGGCTCCTTAAATCGTGGACTGCCTGCAGCGGC
>JBAQER010000292.1:0-6283 GCA_049286845.1 Bradyrhizobium sp. | reverse complement strand
CTGGGTCGAATATGTTGAAAACGGATCGTGCACCAGTGACGAAGAAATCCGCCGCTATTACCGGCGAACGGGAAATTTTCTTTGCCTGGTCTACGCTCTCAACGGGAGCGACTTCCACTACGAAAATCTGATCGCCGACGGGGAGCATCCCGTGCCGGTCGATCTGGAGACGATTTATCATCACCGAACGAAAATCGACGGTGATGACGAGATGGCAGCGCGGCTGCGCCTCTCGGTGCTGGCGACCGACTTGCTGCCCGATCCCGTCAAGGTGGATGATCAGTAGTTCGATATTTCCGCATTTGCACGCTCGGAACAAGAGGAAGGCGAAGCTGAGCGTGTCGCCTGGAAACACATCAACACCGACGGAATGGACTATTCCTGCGAGCGGCAGCGACCGCAACCAGCTCGCAATCTGCCGAAGCTGAATGGCAAGGCTGCAGCTCTGAATGATTACACGAAGCTCATCCTGGAAGGTTTCGAGGAGGCCTATCGGTTTCTGCAAGAAAAGGCAGATTTGCTGCTTGACGAGAATGGACCGTTGCGCCCCATGTTTGGGCACCATTCCCGATTCATCTACAGACCGACCGCCTTCTATTCGCTAATACTACGAAGGGCCCTCCATCCGGCTCACGTCTGCGACGGCGCCGACTTCGCTGTGCAGCTCGAAATCCTCGCACGGAAGTTGCTCGAGACACGGAATAAGCCAATCACCTGGCCCCTCCTGCAGGCCGAAACGGCGTCGCTCTGGAAACTGGACATCCCGAAGTTTACGGCGCGAGGCGACGAGAATGCCTTGAGAGTGGGTCCCGGAAATCAGATTGCCGGGTGCTTTGTCGATTCCGCATGGAACGCCGTCCGGGCAAAGATCAGCGGCCTGAACGAAGCGGACCTGCGATGGCAGCTTAGCCTGATCGTCGGATCTTTCGATGTTCGGAGCGCCAATCTCGGCGCCGGTCCGGCGATTGCGAACGCGAGCGAAAAATATGGAGAGATCGAGCCCGCAGGCCGAGACGAGTTGCTCAACGTCGCAATAGAGTTGGCGGACGAGATCGAGGCAAAAGCATTCCGTCAGGACAACGGAGACATTGGATGGATGGTGCTGCACTATTCGCCTGCGGCCGAGCGATACACCTTACAGCCCATGGAAAACGACCTTTACAATGGCCGGGCGGGCGTGGGGCTGTTCTTTGCGGCGCTCGAAAAGATGCTGCCGGGGTCCCGGTACCGAGCCTTGGCGCATGCCTCGCTGACACCGGTCCGGCACTGGATCAAGCATGCCACCGATCAGGAATTGACGGAGTTCGGCTTCGGTGGATATGCCGGATTGTCCTCGATCGCGTACGCACTGACCCGGGCAGGCGAATTTCTTGGTGACGGCGAACTGATCGCGGATGCAAGAGCAGCGGCGCTGCGCATCCGGCCGGATCAGATCGAAAAGGACCGCAGCCTCGACGCCATGAACGGCGCGGCCGGCGCCATCCCCAGCCTGTTGGCCTGCTACGCCGCTACCGGCGAGCCGAAGATTCTTGCCACAGCGATCGCATGCGGCCGACATCTGCTGCAAAGGCGCGAGCCTGACAAATTCGGTTTCAAGACCTGGCCGACCCTGGACAAATGTCACCTCACCGGCTTTTCGCACGGCGCCGCCGGGATCGCCTACGCTCTCCTGCAGCTATACAAGGTAACGGCCGATACCGAGTTCTACGAAGCGGCGATCGAAGGGATCTGTTTCGAGGGACACGCCTTCGCACCGGAGCAGAACAATTGGCCGGATTACCGAAGCGCCGCCGCCAGGTCTCAAGACCCGATGTTCTGCATGGCCTGGTGCCATGGCGCCCCTGGAATCGGACTGGGTCGGATCGCCGCACTGGATATCATGGACACGCGCGCAATCCAGCGGGACATCCAGGCCGCACTGGCGTCAACCAGCAGTGCGGATTTGTTGCCGCGCGACCACCTCTGCTGCGGCAATGCGGGGCTGATGGATACGCTCTGCGCGGCGGGCGAACGGCTTCCGCAGGGCGATTGGTCCCGCAAGGCGTTGCAGCTCGCCGCCAGAATAATTGCGCGCAGCAACAGGCGCGGCAGTTTCAGCATCGCCTTCCATAATGGTTTCTTCAACCCCAGTCTCTTTCAGGGCACCGCAGGGGTCGGCTATCAACTGCTGCGCCTGGCAGACCCGGCGAAACTTCCTTCCGTGTTGCTGCTGAACTGATTCAGGCTGCGATCTGCACAAACGGCGGCTCAACGAGCCCAGGAGTTCTGGAATGGACAGTTCGGAAATGGATGAAGCGATCTTGACCGAAGAAGAACTGCGACGGGCGGTGCGGAAAATATTCAAGCTCTCGCAGACGGATCCAGAGTTCCGCACACTCTGCCTGAGCAATCCAAATGAAGCCATCCATCGGATTACCGGCAAAGCCGTACCGGACGGAATCAAGATTCAATTCCTTGATTCCGCTTCGAACGAGGCAGACGGGTCCCGCGACGCGGCGACGTGATCCATTCGGCTATGCCGGCCGCTCATGAGATAAGGCGCGTCGCGACGGGATGTTGAAGGTCGACAGCAGCAAGTTCATCGAGTTGGAAGCGCTCCGCGGCGTTGCCGCCATGATGGTGCTGCTCCATCATTTCCTGCTGGTTGTTGCACCGCGCCTGCACGGACGGAATTTCCCCAACGACCCAATCGCACTGGTGCGGACGCCGCTATTTGCGCTGGTCAACGGCACGGCTGCAGTGGCGATCTTCTTCGTCCTGTCCGGTTTTGTGCTGACCTTCCGCGCCATGGAAAAGCGCGACTGGAGCCAGCTCGTTGTCGGCGTCTTCAAGCGATGGCCGCGGCTTGTCCCGCTGGCAGCCACGGTGAATGTACTGTCGGCGATATTCCTGATGCTCGGACTTTACCAGGACCGTACGTGGTTCGGCGCCAGCGCATTCAAGCCGGATACATTCGTCATCGGAAGTGCGTTGGCCGAGGGCGTGTTCTGGACATTCTTCGATGGCAGCGCCAGCTTCAACGGGGCGCTGTGGACGATGCATTACGAGCTGTTCGGCAACTTTGCCGCTTACGCGACAGCTCTTGTCCTGATGTTCCAGAAATCGCTGTTCCGCGCGATGGCGATTGGCGCGATCGTAGTTCTGCTTATGGCGACGATGACCGGCAAGGGCGGCTTCTATTATGCCATGCCGGTTGCCGGAGTGCTGATCGCGCGAATCTATGTCGAACGCAGCGCCATCGCTTCCGCCCTGAATTTCATGCATCCCTGGCGGGTACCGATTGCTCTCGGCACTGCCGGTCTGGCGGTCGTGCTTTGCGGCTATGACGGATATTCGAAGCCCGTCGGCTTCTACGCTTTCATGACGCGTTTTGAATGGTCGGACACCGAGCCGCTTGTGCATGGCATCGCTGCGGTCACCATTCTGCTCCTGGTTCTGTTTTGCGAGCCGCTACGCAGGAGCCTCGCCGGACCAACCGCCGCGCTGGTGGGACGGCTGTCTTTTCCAATCTATCTCGTGCATCTGCCGATTTTGCTTGGGCTCGTTTCGCCAACCCATTCCTACCTGGCCGCTCGCTTCGGCGACACCGTCGCAGCGCCGGCGGCATTCGTGGTTTTGATCGCGCTTACCCTGGCAGCCGCCTACCCGCTCGCGGCTCTCGACGAGTGGTGGGTCCGGAAATTGCGCAATATAGCCAGGCCGGCGGTTGCCAGGTTGCAACGAGCAGGATGGCGGCCCGGCGATACGGCCGCTCCCGTGGCGCATGGGGCTGAGGAGGCCAATCGCGCCGACCGGCTTGGTGGGGCGTGACGGCCCTACGCCGCGGTCCAGCCGCCGTCGATCGACAGGTTGGCGCCGGTGATTTGCGCCGCGTCGTCGCCGCACAGGAACAGCGCCAACGCCGCCACCTGCTCGGAAGTGACGAACTCCTTGGTCGGCTGCGCTTGCAGCAGCACGTCGTTGATGACCTGTTCCTTGGTCAGGTTGCGCGCCTTCATGGTGTCGGGAATCTGCTTCTCGACCAGCGGGGTCCAAACGTAACCGGGTGAGATGCAGTTGCAGGTGATCTTGAAGGTCGCGAGCTCCAGCGCCACGGTCTTGGTCAGGCCGGCGATGCCGTGCTTGGCCGAGACGTAGGCCGCCTTGAACGGTGAAGCCACCAGCGAATGCGCCGAAGCGGTATTGATGATGCGGCCCCAGCCGCGCTTCTTCATGCCCGGCACCGCGGCGCGGATGCCGTAGAACGCCGAAGACAGGTTGATCGCGATGATCGCTTCCCATTTCTCCGGCGGGAACTCCTCGATCGGCGACACGAACTGGATACCGGCATTGTTGACGAGGATGTCGACCGAGCCGAAGGTCTTTTCGCCGAGCGCGACCATTTCGGCGATTTCCGCGGGCCTGGTCATGTCGGCGGGCGAATGCACCGCCTTGACCTTGAAATCCTTCTCGATGCCGGCGCGCTCCTTCTCGATGTCGGCGGGCGCGCCCATGCCGTTGAGAACGATATTGGCGCCGGCGCCGGCAAAGGCGCGCGCATATGCCAATCCGATGCCGCTGGTCGAGCCGGTCACAACAGCGGTCTTGCCTGTCAACTTACCCATTCCGTCTACTCCTTTTTGCCGTCGAGGGGCCCGGTACCGTCCCCCGTGAGATCGTAAGTCACCATGGTCTCGCCGGATTGCGGTTGATCGAGCCAGTCCTTGTGGCGCATCGACAGGTGAACGTCGCGCGTGCCCGCGCCCCAATGCTCGACCATGCCGACGCGTGAAAAATCGTAGTCCTTGGAATTGGATTCGTGGTTCTTGCTGCGATAGATCAGATGCACCACCGTAACGGTGCTTTCCCTGGCGGCTTCGCAGAGAATTTCGACCGACGGATCGTTCCTGAGATAATCCGGCAGCTTGCCGATCAATTCGCGCAGCGCTTTGCGGGTGTTGTGAACCTGCTTGTTCTTGTCGGTGTTCATCCGGGTGCGGCTGGAGAAGCGAATGTCCTTCTCGCGTTCCGCGGCATCGAGCAACGACACCGGCATAGGACCGCGGGCGCTGAACAGGTCGACCTGGAAGATCAAGAGGTCGCGGTCGAGCTCCTCATCCAGCACATAGTCGAGCGGCGTATTGGAAGCGATGCCGCCATCCCAGAAATGCTCGCCGTCGATTTCGACCGATGGAAAGCCCGGCGGCAGCGCGCCCGACGCCATGATGTGTTCGGGACCGATCCTCTTGCCGATTTTCTTCATCTCGAAATTATCGAAATACTTGAAATTGCCCGTAGTCACGCTGACCGCGCCGATGCTGATCCGCGTCTGCAGGTCGTTGATGCGGTCGAAATCGACCAGACGCTCCAGCGTCCTTTTCAGCGGCGCGGTGTCGTAATAGCTCAGCGATTGCGGGGTGCCTGGAGGCCACAACGGCGCCGGCGGAACACGCGGCGAGAAGAAGCCGGGAACGCCGAAGGTAGCGATCAGGGCCGCGCTGGTCTCATTGAACAGCGATCGCGCACGGTCGCCCGGCGTGACCGGATTCCAGGGCACCGGCGAGGAAGCCATCTCCCAGAATTCCTTCAGACGATCCACCCGCTTTTCGCGCGGGTTGCCGGCGATGATCGCGGCGTTGATGGCGCCGATCGAGATGCCGGCAATCCATTCCGGCTCGAAGTCGTGATGGCACAGCGCCTGATAGGCGCCGGCCTGATAGGAGCCGAGCGCGCCGCCGCCCTGCAGGACGAGCACACGCTGCGCCTGCGCGGGCGTTCGTACTGGCGATGGATGGAGGCTGTCTGTCATGACATCAGATCAACTATCAAAGAACGGTACTACCGTGGCGTCAGTTGGCGGCGGCGTCAATCATCGAAGCCGCGCAGCAGGATCACGCCGCGGTCATCGCGCTTATGTTGATGCAAGAATGAGCGTCCAGAATACCTTGTATTTGGTATTTGGAGCATAGATCGCCGCGATGCCCAATTTTGTGACACCGTTCTTCAGCATATTGGCCTTGTGCGGAGGCGAGTCGCGCCAGCCGGAAAAAGCTTCCGCCAGGGTGTGATATCCGGCCGATACGTTTTCGACCGCCATCGTTGCCGGGTATCCGGACCCGTTCAGCCGCTTGGCCAGGGGGCCCTTGACGTCGTGGTCGAGCTTGTTGCGTTTGGCCATCGCCTGCGACTGCTGCTCGGCGAGCTTCATCAGTTCGGGATCGACCGCCACGGCGCCTAGGCCGTTGTTCTGCCGGTAAAGCGAGATCATCGAGGCCGCCGCCTGCGGATCGAGCGTGGCCCCGCC
>JBAQER010000291.1:0-2916 GCA_049286845.1 Bradyrhizobium sp. | reverse complement strand
TGCTGATGGTCTCGACCACCGGCGAACACGGTGCCTATTATGAACTCGACGAAGCCCTGAAACCGATCGAAAAGCCAATGCCGATGGATTTGAGGTTGTCGGTGGAGCGAATCCAGGAGAACTGCGAACCGGCGCTGTGTACCGTGCTGTTCATGGGCGGGGCGGGCGGGTCGCTGCGCGCCGGCGTCACCGACAATCCGGTGCGGCTGACGCGCTCGGTCACGGACGCGCTGACGCGGGTCACCAGCGGCGGCGCGCCGGTCTATGTCTGGCCGGGCGGTGGCATCACTTTCATGGTCGATGTGACACGATTGCCGGCAGGCGCCTTCGGTTATGTTCCGACGCCGGCACTGGTCGCGCCGATCGAATTCACGTTGCGGCTGTCGGATTATGCAGCGCTCGGCGGCCATATGGATCATGTGCGGCCGCTGGCGTCGTTGAAGGACAGTACCGAAACGCGCCAGGTGGCTTCGCCGCCAACCGCCCGGGAGCGTTCATGATGCGGGTCCCGCAAATCGGGTTGCTGGCGGACGGCAGGCGGCTTCATCTGCAGGACGGTCCGATCGACCTGATCGTGGAGGCGCGCGGCAGCGAGGCCGATATGCGCGCGGCCTACGGCGCGGCAGCACGACGCTTCACCGGCCTGCTCGACGAACTCTGCAGCGAATTGCCGCTGCTGCGGCAGGCGGCCGATCCCAGGCGATGCCCACTGCAAGGCGCTGTCGCCCGCCGCATGCATGCCGCGGTGGCGCCGTTCGCCGCCGAGCAGTTCATCACGCCGATGGCGGCGGTCGCGGGTGCCGTCGCGGAAGAAATCCTCGGCGCGATGACCGGTGCGGCGCGGCTCGAACGCGCCTATGTCAATAATGGCGGCGACATTGCCCTGCATCTTTCCGGCGGAGAGAGTTTCACGGTAGGTCTGATGGACCGGCCGGACGCCGCCGGATTGCTGCAAACCATGGTGGTCGATGCCGATGATCCCACCCGTGGCGTTGCGACCTCGGGGCGGCATGGGCGCAGTTTCTCGCTCGGCATTGCCGATGCCGTGACGGTGCTGGCGCGGACGGCTTCCCAGGCCGACGCCGCCGCCACCATCATTGCCAATGCCGTCGATCTGCCCGGACATCCCGCGATCCTGCGCTGCCCGGCCAGCGAGTTACAGCCCGACAGCGATCTCGGCACGCGTCTCGTCACCCGTGACGTCGGCGCGTTGTCCGAAGACGAGATCGGAGACGCGCTGGCGGCCGGCGCGGCGCGCGCGCGGCAATTATTGCTTTCGGGACTGATCGAGGGCGCGGCTTTGCGCCTCTACGGCGAGACTGCCGCGGTGGGAGCAAGGCTGCAGCCGCGGCGGTCGCAACCGATTCACAGAGACATGCTAGCGAGCGTGATGCATGCTTGACCGGAAACAAGGCTGACAAAGATGAGTGCTGTCATTCGCAAGATTGTCACCGTGGTTGAAGAGACCCGGCTGGAGATGGGCAAGACGGTTTCGCCGCCGACCCGCCGCGCGGCGGCGATCGCCGTGATCGAGAATCCGTTTGCCGGAAAATATGTCGAAGATCTCAGCCCGCTGATCGCGATCGGCGAGGAACTCGGCGAATTGCTGGCGGCGAAGGCGGTGGCCGCGCTGGGCATCGAGGGCGCCAAAGCGCACAGTTACGGCAAGGCCGCCGCGGTCGGCGAAAACGGCGAGCTCGAACATGCAGCCGCGATCCTGCATCCCAAGATGGGCGCGCCGGTGCGCAAGATCCTGGGCAAGGGAGCAGCGTTGATACCATCGTCGAAGAAGCGAAGCGGGCCGGGGACGACGCTGGATATTCCGCTCGGCCACAAGGATGCGGCGTTCGTGCGAAGCCATTTCGACGGCATGGAGGTCATGATCAACGATGCGCCGCGCGCCAACGAGATCATGGTGGCGGTCGCGGTCACCGACAGCGGCAGGCCGCTGCCGCGCGTCGGCGGCCTGACGATTGCAGAAGTCAAAGGCGAAGACGGTTTACGATAATTTCTTAACCAGTGGAGGTAAGGGATGCGACGAAGCAGATATTTCTTGAGCGCGGGATTGGCGATCGTGGTCGCGGGCATGGCGCATTCCGCCTTTGCCCAAGGCGAAATCAAGATCGGCGAAATCAACAGTTATTCGCTGTTGCCGGCCTTCACCGAACCCTATCGCAAGGGCTGGCAGCTGGCTTTGGAACAAATCAATGCCGCCGGCGGCATCAACGGCAAGAAGCTCGTGGTCGTCTCCAAGGATGACGGCGGCAAGCCGGCCGACGCGCAGACCGCCGCCAACGAACTGGTGTCGAGCGAAAAGGTGGTGATGCTGACCGGCACCTTCCTGTCCAACATCGGTCTCGCCGTCAGCGATTTCGCCAACCAGAAGAAGGTCTTCTTCCTGGCGGCCGAGCCCCTGACCGACGCCATCACCTGGGCCAAGGGCAATCGCTACACCTTCCGCCTGCGTCCTTCCAACTACATGCAGGCCGCGATGCTGGTGGAAGAGGCCGCCAAGCTGCCGGCCAAACGCTGGGCGACGATCGCGCCGAACTATGAATACGGCCAGTCCGCGGTGGCGGTGTTCAAGAAACTGATGTCGGAGAAGCGGCCGGATATCCAGTGGGTCGACGAGCAGTGGCCGCCGCAGGGCAAGATCGACGCCGGTCCGGTGGTGCAGGCCGTCGCCGCCGCCAATCCGGAGGCCATCCTCAACGTCACCTTCGGTGCCGATCTCGTGAAGTTCGTGCGTGAAGGCAACACCCGCGGCCTGTTCAAGGATCGTGCGGTGGTCTCCTTCCTCACCGGCGAACCGGAATATCTCGATCCACTGAAGGAAGAGTCACCTGCAGGATGGATCGTCACCGGCTATCCCTGGTACTCGATCAAGACGCCGGAGCATGACGCATTCCTGAAGGC
>JBAQER010000290.1:0-2342 GCA_049286845.1 Bradyrhizobium sp. | reverse complement strand
CGATGTGCTCACGCGCATGGTCGACGGGTATCCCATCAACCGCCTCGACGAACTGCTGCCTTGGACCTGGAAAAATGAAAATCATGTCAAGACCTGACTGATGTGCAAGCTTCGGACGCTTACGCTCTTATCTCCCCGCTCCCACTGCCTCACGTCAGAACACGCGATAACCCACGACAGAGTGCGATGAAGCGCGATCGGAACCATTGTGATCGAATCTCTCTGGCACGGCGCACGAACAGGTTGCCCGACTGCGGCACGAGAGCCGATAGATCGACAACGGAACGAACGCTTGACTGACGGTCAGGCCACGCGCCGGGCGATGGCCGATCGACGGTTGAGTTGCTCGCGATGTGCCGAGCGAACAATGGTGAGCGAGCCAGAATCGAAGACTTCGCCACAGCGATGAGCTTCCCGCCAGTCTGCTCGCTCTCGATCGTCGGTGCGAGCTTGGCAACATACCCTTGGGTCTCATCCGGCAGCGGTCGGCCTGTCGCCAGATGATTTTCATAGCGTCGAGGCCCAGCATTGTAGGCGGCGAGGAAACCCGGCACGCCAAATCGTTGGTAGAGTTCGCAGAGGTATGCGGCGCCAGCCAGTATGTTGTCGCGCGGATCGTAGGGATCGGCGCCAAGAGCATATCGAGCGCGCAAATCAGTCCATGTCCCGGGCATGATCTGCATCAGGCCCATTGCCCCTTTTCGCGATCGCGCCCGCACTTCGCCAGCACTCTCGACACGCATCACCGACCGTATCCAATGTTCCGGCACGGCGAAGCGCTTGGACGCCTCGGTGACAAACGCCGCGAAGGGATCGATGGTTAGACTGCTCGCTCGATGTGTGGCGGACGACGCTCGCTCGGCATGCGCTACATCGCTCGACGGCATTGATGATGCTGACATCGCCACGATGCACACCATCATCCCGAGAGATCGCAAGGCTGCCATCGTGCTCGCGGCCGTCAAGGGTGAAGCGCTGACGCGCCGGCCTAACGGCCGCCCTGGACTGCCGCTGCGCGCGACGGCATTGGGACCCTTGGCCGGGACGAAGGAATGGTCCGTGTTCTGACCGAACAAAGAAATTGTCGTAGGTTTGCGATCTGACGACATGATCAGTCACCCTCAACAGTCCAAAGGGGCTCCGCCCGTCCGACAATCGCAGTCGTCGGCAGCACACCGAGATATCGCCCATCCAGCGAGTCCGCCGACTGCCAGTTCATGAGGAAGACTTCGCCAGCCGCGATAACGCGACAGCCTTGCCAGACGGGCAGTGGTCGGCCTCTGCTGTCGCGCTCGCGCGCCTCACCCATCTCGGTGCCATCGACGGTGACGGTGAGCTGATCTCTGCAAACCGTCTGCCCGTGCAGTGCCAGAACACGTTTCAGCATCGGCACGCCACGAGGCAGATAGCCGCCGCCTGCAAGGAATTTTGCTGTTAGTTCGGGGGGCTGGATCGCTACAAGTTCGGTGACGAAAAGGTTGCCGGCCGGCTGCAGCAGGTAGAGACCGATGGGCACGCTCGCGGAAGCGTTCCATATAAAATGTGTCCATTTCGCCCCGACTGTAGACAACAGCGCGACGGTAGCCCCTAGCGTCGTGAGAAGCGTCGCTGCACGGCTATTCATGGCGCGATCTTCCGCCGATGCAGCCAGGCTTGATGGCGCGAACGTGTGTATGCCCGCGGGGCTTCATTGACAGACAAACGGTTGTGGACGTGGTGCCAATAGTCGTGCGCGGCGTCGGCTGGGTCGATGCCGAGCGCCTCGACGGCGTCGATCAGCTGCAACACCCGTTCGACCTTGGGCCAACCAGACAGCCGCAACAGGATGTCGCCACCGGGCCGCACGTAGGGCACGGTCGCGCAGCGTTGGCCGGGCACGACAGCCCGCAGGATATCGATCCGCGAGATGATTGTGCCGAAGTCATTCGAGGTCCAGCGCACGAACGCAAAAATACGACCCGGCGCAAACGACAGGATACGCCGCCGCTTATCGAGAATTTTCTCCTCAGCAGCGTGGCCGAAGCGGATCCAGTTCTCGATCCGCTTCTCGAGCCACAAAAGCTCGACATGCGTGAGGTCACTCATGCAATTCCTCCATCGCAGGAGGATTGCTGTGCCGGGAAGCTTGAAAGATGCGGTGCGAGAGTCGCTTTACAACCGGCGCTCATATCGTGGAGCGCGCCGATCGTAGGGCCCCGTGTAGCTGATCGCCGGTTGTCGTTTTCCCTTGAATCCGATTCTGGGCGGCGCTGGCTTTTCGAGTCTTTGCACGACTTTCCGCATGATGTGATTTCCCTTGAATCATTAACTGGCTCCTTAAATCGTGGACTGCCTGCAGCGGC
>JBAQER010000289.1:0-1698 GCA_049286845.1 Bradyrhizobium sp. | reverse complement strand
CCCGCCACTCTGCCCGGTGAGAAGACCACACCGCAGCCGGTCGGCGCCGCCCCGGTAACGCCCAAGGACGCCTCGGCAAGCGCCAGGGAGCCCGCTGGCGGGCAACAGACCGTCACCATCATCGACGGCTCCAGCGGCAAGCGCCAGGACGTCGTGATCGGGGCCGGCGACGCCGCCGACAAGGCCGAGGCGGGCGCCGCACCCGCCATGATGGCAGCCGTCGATCAGCGACTGCTGGAAAAATCGCGCTATGGCATGATCCCGGTGGTCGCGGACGGACTGAAGCCCTTCACGGCCTACGCCGCCGAAGCCGACCGCGCCAAGGCGGCCAAAATGCCCGTGGTCGCGATCGTCGTTGCAGGCCTCGGCGTCGGCGCAGCCAAGACCACCGACGCCATCATGAAGCTGCCGCCCGCGGTGACGCTGGCGTTTACGCCCTACGGCTCCGATCCCTCCAAACTGACCGAACGCGCGCGCACGCAGCGCCATGAAATTCTGCTGCAGGTGCCGATGGAGCCGTTCGACTATCCCGACAACGACCCCGGCCCGCAAACCTTGCTGACGACGCTGGCGCCCGAACAGAACATCGACCGGATGTACTGGCATATGAGCCGGTTTCAGGGCTATGCCGGCATCGCCAATTTCATGGGCGCCCGCTTCGTGGCCACCGACGCCGTGATGCAGCCCATCATCCGCGAGGCCGCCAAGCGCGGGCTCGGCTATTTCGACGACGGTTCGCCGCGCAGCACCGCCCCCACCCTGGCGGCTGCCCAGGCGATGCCCTTCGCCAAGGCCGATTTCACCATCGACGCGGTGCCGACCGCCGTGGAGATCGACCGTACCCTGGCCAAGCTCGAGAGCCTTGCGAAGCAACGCGGAACCGCGGTCGGGGTCGCCTCGGCGCTGCCGATTTCGATCGAACGGATCGGCGTCTGGATCAGGGCACTCGAGAGCCGTGGCATCATGCTTGTGCCATTGACAACCGCGATGCTGAAATCAAAATCGGGCTGAGAAAAGTGGACGGGGGCCGTGTCCGCAGACCCGGCCGTGTGTGACTGCTTGAGGCTTTGACGACGAGAGGCTTGGACGTAATGGCGCGTTACGAAGACCTGCCCTATCGGACATGCGTCGGCATGATGCTGATCAACGCAGCGGGGCTGGTCTTCATCGGTCGCCGCGCCGGCGGCATCGAGCATGTCGACGAGACGCACGTCTGGCAGATGCCGCAGGGCGGCGTCGATCCCGGCGAGGATACCTGGGCGGCGGCGAAGCGCGAACTCTATGAGGAGACCAGCGTCCGCTCGGTGGAGAAGCTCGGCGAGGTTGCCGACTGGCTGATCTACGACATTCCGCGCACGGTGGCGGGGCGGACCTGGAAGGGCCGCTACCGCGGCCAGCGGCAGAAATGGTACGCGGTCCGCTTTACGGGGCAGGACAATGAGATCAACGTCGCCAGCCCCGGCGGCGGCCATAAGGCGGAGTTCGTGAGCTGGCGATGGGAGCCGATGAAGAATCTTCCCAACCTGATCGTGCCGTTCAAGAGGCCGGTCTATGAGCGCGTGGTGAAGGAATTTTCGAGGCTCGCGGGCAGCTAGACCATCGATTCCATGAAGCTTGTTCTATTGTTCGGGGATTCATCTGACGAGGGAAGCCTTGTAGCCTGACCGGGTTTGATTCGTGGAATGAGGCAAAGGTCAT
>JBAQER010000288.1:0-12423 GCA_049286845.1 Bradyrhizobium sp. | reverse complement strand
GCGCTGTGCATCGTCGCGGGCGTCGCGCTCGGGCATCTCTTGCCGGGTCTGTTTGCAACCATCGCCGGCGCCGAGATCGCGCGGGTCAATCTGCCGGTGGCCGCGCTGGTCTGGCTGATGATCATTCCGATGCTGCTGAAGATCGACTTCGGCGCGCTGGGCCAGGTACGCGAGCACTGGCGCGGCGTCGGCGTCACGCTGTTCATCAACTGGGCGGTAAAGCCGTTCTCGATGGCGCTCCTGGGCTCGCTGTTCATCGGCCATCTGTTCGCGCCCTTGCTGCCGTCGGCGCAGATTCCATCCTATATCGCCGGGCTCATCCTGCTGGCGGCGGCGCCCTGCACGGCGATGGTGTTCGTGTGGTCGAACCTGTGCGAGGGCGAGCCGCATTACACCTTGAGCCAGGTCGCGCTCAACGACGTCATCATGGTGTTTGCGTTCGCGCCGCTGGTCGGCCTGCTGCTCGGCGTCGCCTCGATCTCAGTGCCCTGGGCGACACTGCTGATTTCGGTGCTGCTGTATATCGTGGTGCCCGTAATCGTCGCGCAAGCGTGGCGGCGTGCGCTGCTCGCTAGCGGGCCGGCGGCGCTGGCGCGGACCCAGCATGCGCTGCAGCCGGTGTCGCTGGTCGCGCTCCTGACCACGCTGGTGCTGCTGTTCGGTTTCCAGGGCGAACAGATCATCGCGCAGCCGCTGGTGATCGTGCTCCTGGCGGTGCCGATCGTGATCCAGGTCTATCTCAATGCCGGGCTGGCCTATTGGCTGAGCCGGCGTTTCGGCGTGGCCTGGTGCGTTGCCGCCCCGGCGGCCTTGATTGGCGCCAGCAACTTCTTCGAGCTCGCTGTCGCCGCCGCCATCAGCCTGTTCGGCCTCAATTCCGGCGCAGCGCTGGCGACCGTAGTCGGCGTGCTGGTGGAGGTTCCCGTGATGCTCTCGGTGGTCTATCTGGTGAAGGCGTCGCGGGGCTGGTACGAGGCGGGCGCCGGGACTACCGAAACGGCCGGCAAGGAAGCGCGCACATGAGCGTGACGATCTATCACAATCCGGCCTGCGGCACCTCGCGCAACACGCTGGCGATGATCCGGCAAAGCGGCGAGGAGCCCGAGGTCATCGAGTACCTGAAGAATCCGCCCGATCGCGCGCGGCTGGTCGAACTGATCAAGGCGATGGGAGTTCCGGTTCGTACGCTGTTGCGCGAGAAGGGTACGCCCTATGCGGAGCTCGGGCTCGCCGATCCCAAATGGAGCGACGACGAACTGATCGATTTCATGCTGGCTCATCCGATCCTGATCAACCGGCCGATCGTGGTGACGCCGAAGGGCACAAAGCTGTGCCGGCCGTCGGAAGCGGTGCTCGATCTGCTCGACCATCCCGTCGGCTCGTTCGTGAAAGAGGACGGCGAGGTTGTTGCCGGGCCCGGCGCGCACCGATAGGCGTCCGCCCATCCGGGCGCGATGAAGCCAGGTCCGGTTTCGGCAATGTCGTCCGTTGATTCATATCAATGCGTGCAGCCCCGATCCTGATTCAAGTCTACGCAAAATGCGGGGATGAGGCGCGCAGCATGTACAAGCACATTTTGCTTCCGACGGACGGCTCGGATTTGTCGAAGGCTGCGGTGAAGCACGGCATAGAGCTGGCGAAGACGATCGGCGCCAGGGTGACTGCGCTGGTGGTATCGACGCCGTTGAACTCCCTCGTCGTCGATCCCAGCATCGTCTCAACCGCGCTGGATCAATACAAGGCGCTGGTCGCTTCGCAGACCGCCAAATATCTCGACAACATCAAAAACAACGCCGTCGAGGCTGGCGTCGAGTGCAGCGCGTTGTGCATCGAGCACGACAAGCCGTACGAGGCGATCGTCGATACCGCGAAGAAACAAGGTTGCGATCTGGTGGTCATGGCGTCGCACGGTCTGCGCGGCGTGTCGGCGATCCTCGGCAGCGAAACCCTGAAGGTGCTGACCCACACCTCGGTCCCGATCCTGGTCTACCGCTAGCCCCCGGTCAGAGGGGGACGTTAACCATCAGCAGGCCCGCTACGCCTGCGCCGGCTCGCCGACCATCTCCGGCTGCCGTGCCAGCGAGACAGCCGGCGACAGCAGGATCACCAGCGCCTGCGCGCCGAAGATGATGGCGGCGAGGTAGAGGCAGGCTTCCGCGCCATAAAATCCGCCGACGATGGCGCCGAGCGCCGAACCGAGCGGGCGCGCGCCATAGCTCATGATGTTGATCGCCGAGACCCGGCCGAGCAGGGAGGGCGGCGTCACCGATTGCCGCAAGGTGGTGGTAGAGATCACCCACAGGATTGGGCCGGCGCCGAGCAGGAAGAAGCTCGAGCCGGCAAGCCATGGCGAGGGAACGACCGTGGTCAGCGCCATCACGCCGGCGGCGATGAAGCCGGTGACCGGACCCAATCCAATCACGGTGCCGAAGGCGAGGCGCCGCATCACGCGTGTTGCGAGCAGCGCGCCGGCCACCATGCCGGCGCCGTACATCCCGAGCGTGATGCCGACGCCGGTTGCCGACAATCCGAGACGGCGCACCGCATAGGGCACGAACACCGCCAGCAGCAGGAACGAGGCGGTGTTGAAGATGAACTGCGTGATGAACACCGGCCGCAGCAGCGGATGATGCAGCACGAAGTTGGCGCCTTCCCGGATCTCCTGCAGCGGATGGCGCCGCGGGGCCGGCGCACGCACCGGCTCGTAGATGCCCGACAACAGCACCACCGCGATCACCGACAGCGCCGCGGCAAAACCGAAGGCCGGCGCCGCGCCGAGCCATCCGACCAGCACGCCGCCCAGCGCCGGGCCGCTGGCAAAGGCAATGGTGCGCGCCAACTCGATCCGCGCATTGGCGGCGGGCAATAGTTGCGGCGTCACCAGCGACGGCACCAATGCCGGCGCCGCGACGCTGTAGGCGACGGTGCCGCATACCGCGACGAAGCCGAGCACGGCGAGCAGGGGCAGCGACAGCAGGCCGAGCCAGATCAGCAGGAGGATTGCGAACAGCGCCGCCGCGCGCAAACCTTCCGCGCCCGCCATTAGCCAACGCCGCGAGATCCGGTCGGCGAAGAGGCCGGCGGGGATCGCGAACAGGATGAAGGGCAGCGTCAGCGCGGTCTGCAGCGCCCCGGTCTGGCCTTCGCCGACGCCGAGTAGCAGCACTGCGACGATCGGCGCGGCGGCCAGTGCGATCTGCTCGGCCGACTGCGCGGCGAGATTGGACCAGGCCAGCCGGTTGAAGGTCCTGGGCAGGCGGGGGGCGTGGTTGATCGCGATCATGGCGTGATTCCCTGGCAGTCGGTAGGCTTGCACTGTCCGGCTCGAGGGACGGTAGGGACACCCGTTTCCCGACCGGCCTCCGGAAGAGGTGACCTAGATGCAGTTGCAAATGAGTTGCATTAAGATCAATTATCGGCCATCCTGCCGAAATGGACGCAAGATCACCCGCTTTGACGCCTGATTCCCTGCCAAATGACACGCCTGATGCCTCAGGTTGGCGTGCCGACGCCTCGGCCGGCGTCCAGCGCAGTCTCCCCGAGGTCTATGGGACCATTTTGGTTCCCTTCGGCGGACATTGGGTCCGCCGGCTGCTGGCCTTTGCCGGTCCCGGTTATTTGGTCTCGGTCGGCTACATGGACCCCGGCAACTGGGCGACCGACCTCGCGGGCGGATCGAAGTTTGGTTACACGCTGCTGTCGGTCATCCTGCTCTCGAACCTGATGGCAATCCTGCTGCAGGCACTCGCCGCGCGGCTCGGCATCGTCACCGACCGCGACCTGGCGCAGGCTTGCCGCGCCACCTATTCGCGGCCGATCAACTTCATGCTGTGGCTGGCCTGCGAGGCCGCGATCATTGCCTGCGATCTTGCCGAGGTGATCGGCACCGCGATCGCCCTGAAACTGCTATTCGGCATTCCCCTGGTCGGCGGCGCGCTGATTGCAGCCCTCGACGCCTTCCTGCTGCTGCTTCTGATGAACAAGGGTTTTCGCTTCCTCGAAGCCTTCGTCATCGCGCTGTTGATCGTTATCGCGGTCTGCTTTGCGGTCCAGATCACCGCCGCCGCGCCGCCGGTCGCCGCGATGCTGAAGGGCTTCGCGCCGTCCACCGAGATCTTCACCAATCCCGAGATGCTCTACATCGCCATCGGCATCATCGGGGCGACGGTCATGCCGCATAATCTCTATCTGCACTCCTCGATCGTGCAGACCCGCGCCTACGAGCGGTCGGACGAAGGCCGCCGCGATGCGATCAAATGGGCGACGACGGACTCCACCATCGCGCTGATGCTGGCCTTGTTCATCAATGCCGCGATCCTGGTGGTGGCGGCCGCGACCTTCCACAAGAGCGGGCACTCCGACGTCGCCGAAATCGGCCAGGCGTTCGAATTGCTGTCGCCGCTGCTCGGTCTCGGCATTGCATCGACCCTGTTCGCGGTGGCGCTGCTCGCCTCCGGCCTCAACTCCACGGTGACGGCGACGCTGGCGGGCCAGATCGTGATGGAAGGTTTTCTGCACCTGCGGCTGCCGAGCTGGGCGCGGCGGCTGGTGACCCGCGGCATCGCCATCGTCCCGGTCATCGTCGTCACCGCGCTCTATGGGGAGCGCGGCACCGGGCAGTTGCTTGTGTTCAGCCAGGTCGTGCTGTCGATGCAGTTGCCGTTCGCCGTCATTCCCCTGGTGCGGTTCGTCTCTGACCGGCGCAAGATGGGCAAGTTCGCGATTTCCATGCCGGTCACCGCGGTGGCGTGGATCGTTGCCGGCATCATCGTCACCCTGAACCTCAAGCTGCTGTTCGATACGTTCTTCGGGTGAGGCCTGACACACCCCGCTGTTATCGCCCGGCGAAAGCGCAAAGCGCGTATTCGCGCTAGAAAGGCGAGATCCGGCGGGCGGGGCACGACGCCTGTGGCGGGCCTGGGCCGACAATTTGGCCTGATCTTCTTCCGCGGCATCTGCTAATCCTCCAAAAGAAACACAAAAACCGCGTCTACGACGGCGGCAAGCCGCGGAGCAACTGAGGTGTCCAACGCATCATCGCCGACCGGCGCGAAGCCGGAACCCTACGTCCGTCCGCTGAGCGCGGAATCCTCGGGGAACGCGCCCGGCAGGGGCCGGCTCAACGGGCGCCGCGTGCTGGTGGTCGGCGGCGGCCAGCGGACGTTTGATGCCGCGACCGACCCGATCGGCAACGGCCGGGCGATGAGCCTGTTGTTCGCGCGCGAGGGCGCAGAGGTCGCCGTCGCCGACCTCAATCTCGCTTCGGCCGAGGACACCGTCGGCCGGATCAAGGCCGAGGGTGGCCGCGCCTTTGCGATTGCTGCCGATGTGACGCTCGAATCCGATGTCCGGCGCATGATCGATGAGGCGCAGCGCACCATGGGCGGCCTCGACGGCATGGTTTTGAACATCGGGACCTTCGGCAAGACCGGGCTCGACGGCGTCAGCGCCGATGAATGGAACAAAATCTACGACGTCAATGTGCGCGGGCCCATGCTGGCGTGCCGCGAAGCCCTGCCCAAATTCGAGAACGGCGGCTCGATCGTCTTCATCTCCTCGATCGCCGCATTGCGGGCCGGTTCGCAGATGCCGGTCTATGATTCCTCGAAGGCCGCCCTCGGCGGGCTGATGCGCAACATCGCCCATGTCGGCGCGCGGCGCGGCATCCGCGTCAATCTGGTCTATCCGGGTCTGGTCGACACGCCGAATGGACGCACCGCTGGCGCCGGGCGGCCCTCGCGCGGCAAGGGACATGTGCCGTTCGGCCGCCAGGCGACCGCGTGGGAAGTGGCCTATGCGGTACTATTCTTCATGTCGGAGGAAAGCGTCTACGTCACCGCGCAGACGCTCGCCGTCGACAGCGGCTTGAGCGGAATGTAACGGAGGCTTCTCATGAGCGCGTTGTTCGGCAAGGTCTGCCAGAACGGCTATGTCGTTCGCGACATCGAAGCGGCGATGAAGTTCTGGACCGAGGTGATGCGCGTCGGGCCGTTCTTCTACATCCCCGACGTCAAGACGGAATGGTTCCGCTACAAGGGCGCCGATTCAGCGGTCGAGATGAGCATCGCGCTGGCCAATTCCGGCGACCTGCAGATCGAACTGATCCAGCAGCGCAACGACGCGCCGTCGATGTACCTCGATCATCTGAAGCAGCACGGCGAAGGCCTGCAGCACATGTCCTATTGGACCAACGATTATCAGGTGCTCTACGACCGGGCGATCGCCCAAGGTTTCGTGGTCGGCCACGAGGGCCAGATCGGCGGCCCCAAGGGGCGGTTCGCCTATTTCGAGACATCAGGCCATGCCGGAACCGTGGTCGAGATCTCCGACATCAGCGGCGGCAAGGGCCGTTTCTTCGGCCACATTCGGAAAGCCGCCGAGAACTGGGACGGCAGCGACCCGGTGCGGGTGATCGGGAATTAGGCTGGGCCGAGGGAAGACGCGATTAGCGAATGGCGAGTAGCGAATGGACGTTTCGCTATTCGCCACTTCCTATTCGCTTGTTTCAATCCTGCGGTTCGGACAGCACTTCGCCCGAGGCGTCGATGCGCAGCCAGCCGGAGGGGGCGAGGCGCTGCTGCGGCAGGAAGCGGCCCTTGTAATCCATCTTCTTCGAGCCTTCGATCCAGTAGCCGAGATAGACGTAGGGCAGACCGAGCCTTCGGGCGCGGATAATGTGGTCGAGGATCATGTAGGTGCCGAGCGAGCGGTTTTCCTCGGACGGTTCGAAGAACGAATACACCATCGACAGCCCGTCGCTGAGCACGTCCGTCAGCGCCACCGCCACCAGTTCGTCGGCGCGGCCGGTGATACCGGTATCTGCGCCGCGCTTGCGGTACTCGATGACGCGGGTTTCGACGTGGCTGTCCTCCACCATCATCGCGTAATCGAGCACGGTCATGTCGGCCATGCCGCCATGGCGATGCCGCGCGTCGAGATAGGCGCGAAACACCGAATATTGCTCCGAGGTCGGCACCGCGCTGCGCTGCTCGCCCACGATGTCGGCGTTGCGGGCCATGATCTTGCGGAAATTGCGCGAGATGCGGAATTCGTTGGCGATGACGCGGACGGAAACACAGGCGCGGCACTGGTCGCAGGCCGGCCGGTAGGCGATCGATTGGCTGCGCCGGAAGCCGCCATGGGTCAAAAGGTCGTTGAGGTCGCCGGCCTTGTCGCCGACCAGATGCGTGAACACCTTGCGTTCGTGCCGGCCCGGCAGATAGGGGCAGGGTGAGGGCGCGGTCAGGTAGAATTGCGGGGTGTCACGCGAGTGCTGGGTCACGTTTGGTCGTCAGGCCTCCGAACCATGGCGTTTTCGAGCGAAGCGGGTATCGCTTCGCGTGAAGAAAACGCCTCGAAAACAACCAGAGCAGGTTCGGCCCCGATTCAGCGGAGCCGGGTTCCAGCATCGCGCCACGGAGGCCGACGGTCAATCGGTTTGCCGGTTCAAAATGTTCTTGCAGGCTGCTGCGCCACCTGGGTGCGGACCGAACTGTTGATGACCACCGTTCCCAGCACGATATCGTGCAGCAGCCGGCGGCGGCCGTTGAACAGGCCGACCAGCAGGATCAGTGGGGTCAGGAATGAGATCGATACCCAGAACAGCACCGCATGCATGGCGCCGAGCACGAAATAACCTGGCGCGCCGTACCAGGTGCGCAGCTCCAGATCCATCACGCGCATGCCCAAGGTAGCCGAATGCGGTCCGCCCAGCGAGGCGCCGTAATAGACCACCGCCCAGACCACGGTGGCCGGCCAGGCTAGCCAGAACAACGCCCAGCCCAGCCCCAGCGTGATCAGGCCGAACACAGCGATGAAGAGGTAACCGAGGATCACCGGGACCGCCAGCACGACGACGTCGATCAGGAACGCGAACACCCGTCGCGTCGGCACACCGCGAAACAGCTCCGGCTGCAGCACGGGATCGAACGCATGCGGCTGCACCCCGCCGTCGTTGCGCCAAGCGCCGCCAGCGTTACCAGTGCCGCCAGCATTACCCGAATCGCCATAAGACATGGTCAGTCCTCCAGACCGTGCATTCCCGGGAGAGGACATGGGAACCACGGGCGCCCGCGCAAGGCCTGCGCTGGCTACGAAACCGCAATAAAAATCCGCGGCCGAAGTCGGCGAATAGGGAGTCGCGAGTAGCGAATAGGGAAATCTCCATTCGCTACTCGCTATTCGCAGCTTCCTCAGCCCTGCTGTTTCAGCTTCTCCGCCGCCTGCGGCGCGAAGTAGGTCAAAATGCCGTCGGCGCCGGCGCGCTTGAAGCCGAGCAGGCTTTCCATCATCGCCCGCTCGCCGTCGATCCAGCCATTGCCGCTGGCGGCCGCGATCATCGCGTATTCGCCGGATACCTGGTAGACGAAGGTCGGCATCGCGAAGGTGTCTTTGACGCGCCGCAAGATGTCGAGATAGGGCATGCCCGGCTTCACCATCACCATGTCGGCGCCTTCGGCGATGTCGAGTTCGACCTCGCGCAGCGCCTCATCGGAATTGGCGCTGTCCATCTGGTAGGTGCGCTTGTCGCCGGTCAGCGTCTTGGCCGAACCGATGGCGTCGCGGAACGGGCCGTAGAAGGCGGAGGCATATTTCGCCGCATAGGACATGATCTGCACGTCGAGGAATCCGGCCTGGTCCAGGCCGTCGCGGATGGCGCCGACGCGGCCGTCCATCATGTCCGAGGGCGCGATGATGTCGCAGCCGGCTTCGGCCTGCACCAGCGCCTGCCGCACCAGCACCGCCACGGTCTCGTCGTTGAGAATCTTGCCGTCCTCGATCAGCCCGTCATGGCCGTGGCTGGTGAAGGGATCGAGTGCGACGTCGCAGAGCACGCCGAGATCGGGAAATTCCTTCTTGATGGCGCGCACCGACTGGCAGACCAGATTGTCGGCATTGGTGGCCTCGGAGCCGAACTCGTCGCGCAAGGACGGCTCGGTGTAGGGGAACAGCGCGATGCAGGGGATGTTCAGCTTCATGGCGCGCTCGGCGTCGCGCACCGCCTGATCGACGGTGAGGCGGTCGACGCCGGGCATCGAGGCGACCGGGGTGCGCTTGTTGTGGCCGTCGACGACGAACAGCGGCCAGATCAGGTCGTCCGTGGTCAGCACGTTTTCCCGCACTAGCCGGCGCGCCCATTCGCTCTTGCGATTGCGGCGCGGGCGGATCACGAGATCCAGCGAGGGGGCGAGGGCGGTCTTTGGCCGCGGCGCGTCGCGCATTTCGATCGGACGGCCGAATTTGATCGCCATGGTATTGTCACTCCTGAGGCGGCAGACTGGATTGGAATGGTTCCAATCCTAGCATCTTGCATGGCGGGCGTCATTGGCATCTTGACCTGCCGCAAATTGCCCGCCGCACCGCCTGCCGGATTGATTTTGCCGCGCCGAGGGGCCAAGAGTCTTCCAGATAGGGACCAGTCGACTGACGAAAAGCGCATTTTGCGATCATGAACGGCACTCCGCATGTCTGAAACCCCGGCGCGCGACCAGTCGCGCGACAATGCAATGTCGGTGGCGGCGATTTCGTCGGAGCGAATCGAATCCGACGAGAATGCGTGGACCCGGCGGCTGGTGTTTTTTCTGCGCATCATGGCCGTCGTCTCGGTGGCCAAGGGCCTCTACCACTGGGCCCAGGTCACGGGCTTCATCGGCGGCGAGGAAGAGGCGTTCGAAAACCAGCCGATGGCCTGGCAGACCGCCACGGTTTATTTCGCCGTCATCGAACTCGTCGCCGCAGTCGGGCTGTGGCTGGCGACGCCATGGGGTGCTGTGGTGTGGCTCACCACCGTGGTGTCGATGGCGGTGATCGAACTGATGTTTCCGGGAATCTATGGCGGCAGCCTCACGGTGGTGGGACTGGAAGCCCTGATGCTGGCCGCCTATCTCGCGCTGGCATGGATGGCGGCGCGCGAACGGCCGCCATAGGCGGTTCGAATTTGCACGCGGACAAGAATTGTTGCGGGCCCTCGAGATCGTTCTTGCCAAATTCGGCAAAATCCAGCTCCGGTCGCATCAAATTTTTTGGAACTTTTGCAGTAACTTTTCAGTCACCCTAACGCCGCGGTCACAGGTATTACGCAGGCGTTTCCAATTTGAACGATACTGTTCCCATATGCGACAGGGCGCGCCAACGAAGCGTGAACAGGGGCGTTGCACCGTTATCGAAAGGTTGCGAAAAGTCCTTATGTGGCGGGCTTAATCCGCGATTCACTGTCTTAAATTCATGATCTCTTTATTGTCTTATTTAAGCGGATCTTCAAACCGGCCCCTTAAGTTGTAGCTATCAGGCGGAACAAAAGTTTCGTCGAATAAGTCGCTAAAAACGACAACAGGGGAAGTGTCATGATCAAAGCCGTTGCAACGGCGGTGGAAACCGCTGACCGCGCTCCGGGGCAAGCTCCGGTGCAGCCGCTCTACCTCGAAGCATTGACTTTGGTGGAGCGGCTGCATCGCCGTCTGCTCGACGTCATCAAGGATGAATTCGATCGCCGCGGCCGCGCCGACATCAATTCGGTGCAGGCGCTTCTGCTCTACAACATCGGCGACAAGGAGCTGACCGCGGGCGAGCTGCGCACGCGCGGTTACTACCTCGGCTCCAACGTTTCCTACAATCTGAAGAAATTGGTGGAACTCGGCTTCCTCGATCATCAGCGCAGCCGCGTCGATCGCCGCTCGGTCCGCATC
The DNA here is from genome assembly GCA_049286845.1 of Bradyrhizobium sp. Taxonomy (GTDB): domain Bacteria; phylum Pseudomonadota; class Alphaproteobacteria; order Rhizobiales; family Xanthobacteraceae; genus Bradyrhizobium. The sequence goes on along the minus strand of JBAQER010000288.1, from coordinate 1,738 downwards.
CGCCTGACCGCGCAGGGCCAGGAAATCCGCAAGATCGTCGATGCGCTCTATCAGAAGCACGTCAAGACCGTGGAACAGGTCGGTGGCATCTCGAACGAGGAGTTCGCGACCCTGAACAAGTCGCTGCACCGGCTCGAGCGGTTCTGGACCGACCAGATCCTGTATCGTCTCTGAGACTTATTCGACTGCGAGATCAGGCCAAGCCGGCGTCTCAAAAGACCGGCGGCAACCAGATCAGAGACTTCCCCATGCGCATCGGCCCGAGCCTTCCGGGCCGGTGCGTTTTGTTTTTTCAGGGATTTTTGCCCCTGCGAGGCGGGTTTCCCGCAATGGAACTTTTGCATCGCGTCCGGCTTATCTCGTATCGGAGGACAAGCCATGCTGGTCGAGCGCGGATTGCAGGTGCTGAACGTCGAAGCGGTCGGCGACGCCTATTCCATCGCCGCGAACTATCTGCGCCGCACCGGCGCCATCGCCGACACGCTCGCCACCCATGAGCGGCTGCTCCAGATCATCGTACAGATGTTTGAGCGCGGCGAATTCAACCGGCTTCGCCTCGCCAACAGGGCGATCGCGAAGTTCGAAGCCACCGAGCCTGTCTGATGGATAGCGAAGAGGTTCCCATGGAAGCCGCCATCGATCGCATCATGATGACCTACGATCTCCTGATGAACCGCACCGCCGCGGCCAACGCCGAAGCGCGCGCCAAGGTGACGGACTATCTCACGACGCTGATGGAAGCCGGCGAGAAGGATACGCATCGGCTGACGGTGTGCGGACTGACGTACCTGCGCGAGCTGGACGGATCGAGCGATCCGGTGAAGGCGGGGTTTACGGGGCTGTAATTTCATAGCGCAATACGCCGCGGCTTCTCGATCCACCGCTCATACGCTGGAATACTGGATCGCCCGGTCAAGCCGGGGCGATGATAGCCGGATTTGCGGCGCGACTGCCCTTTATCAAGTACGTCTGATACACCTCTGCCTTCAAACAAGTGCCGAGGAAACCCCATGCTCACGTTGCATCATCTGAACGACTCCCGCTCGCAGCGGATCCTGTGGCTGCTGGAGGAGCTGGGCACGCCCTATGAGATGAAGCGCTATCAGCGCGATGCCGTCACGCGGCTGGCGCCGCCGGAACTGACAAGGGTGCATCCGCTCGGCAAGTCGCCCGTGATCACCGATGGCGACAGCACCATCGCGGAATCGGGCGCGATCGTCGATTACATCATCCGCAAGTACGGCAAGGGCGCGATGATGCCGGCGCCCGGCAGCGCCGAGTACGAAGCCTATAACGAGTGGCTGCATTATTCGGAAGGCTCGGCGATGCTGCCGCTGATGTTGAACCTCTACGTCTCGCGGCTGAAGGAGGCCGGCGCGCCGTTGCATCCGCGCATCGACAGCGAGATGAAAAATCATCTCGGCTATGTCGACGGCGCGCTGAAGGGCAGGGAATTCTTTGTCGGGACGTCGCTGACCGGCGCCGATATCCAGATGAGCTTTGTCGCCGAGATGGCCAAGGTGTTTGACAAGCTCGGACCCTATCCGAACCTCAGCGCCTGGCTGACGCGGATGCACGCGCGGCCGGCGTTCCAGCGCTCGGTCGAGAAGGGCGGGGCGTACCGGTTCGCGAAGTAATCCCGTCGTTCCGGCGAACGCCGGAACCCATACGCCGTGCCAGTCGGAAAGGGCACCGTGGCAGACGGCTTTGTCTCCAATGGGCTTTCGTGGTTATGGGC
>JBAQER010000287.1:0-2112 GCA_049286845.1 Bradyrhizobium sp. | reverse complement strand
ACATCGAGCGCGTGGCCGCGCAGCGCCGCGCGCTGCCGCCGGGCGGCGAGGTCAAAAAGAATTACGCGTTCGAGGGCGAAAACGGAAAAGCGTCGTTCGCCGGCCTGTTCGGAGACAAGGATACGCTGGTCGTCTACAGCTACATGTACGGTCCGCAGCGCGAGCGGCCGTGCCCGATGTGCACCTCGCTGTTGTCGGCATGGGACGGCGAGGTGCCGGATATTACACAGCGCGTCGCGCTTGCCATCGTCGCGCGCTCGCCGATCGCGCGGCTGGTCGCGTTCAAGCGCGAGCGCGGCTGGCATCATCTGCCGCTCTATTGCGATATGTCAGGCGAATTCAGCCGCGACTATCACGCCTTGACGAAGGACGGCGGCGACGACGCGGCGTTCAACGTGTTCACGCGGCGAGGCGGCGCAATCAGGCATTTCTGGGGCGGCGAAATGAACGGCGCATCCGCCGATCCCGGCCAGGATCCGCGCGGCGCGCCCGATCTGATGCCGTTGTGGACCATCCTCGATATCACGCCCGAAGGCCGCGGCGCCGACTGGTATCCGAAGCTGAATTATTGAATTCGGAACTTCGAAAAACCCGCATAAATATGCGGTCGATTCATTGAATCGGCCGCGTGGTTAACCATGCCCAACAACCGCCCGCACTTAATCCGCATTTAACTAAAAGTCGCCTTAATGACGCTCCGCGCCTCTGCGAAACGCTCTACCGGAACTTTCGATCCGGTGCTGCGAAGAGGAAAAAAGTGGAACTTGTCTGGGTACGAGGCGAATGAGTAACAGTACGAGTGCGTCCAGTCAGTTCGCGGCTTCAAAGCGAAAAAACTCCCGTAAAGCCATTCCTAACCATGTTTTCGGAAGCGCCGCGGTCGCGTGCCTGTTGGTCGGCTGTGCCTGGAATCTTTATACGCATATTTTCGGCGCCAGCATCTATCCGACCATGGCCGGCGGAAATTTCGATGCGCCGGTGATCCGGCGGCCGCAGGCTGTCGCGGCCCGGACCCCGCAAACCATCGTCAACACCGTATTCGCCGCCTTGCCCGAACCGGCGCCGGTCGTCTCCGCGCCTGCTACGATCGCATCCGCCACATCGCTGATGTTCCGCGATCGTTTCGCAGCCGCAGCGCCGCAGTCGGTCGAGCCGCAGCCGCAGCCGCAAGCCGAGACGATGAAACTCGCTTCAGCGTCACCACCGGTCGAAGTGGCGAAGCCGAAACAAAGCGCGCCGGCGCCTGCCAAGGTTGCGGCACTCGCGCCGGCCACGGATCCCGTTGAAGCCAGACCGGCGAAGGGCCCGGCGGCCACCGTCAAGGACATGACGCAGCGCGCCAAGGCGGCTGTGATGTCGATCGCTTCCGGCGGCAAGCCCAGCATGGTCGAGAAATTGTGGGGCAAGGAACCGTCACGCGGATCGCTGCTGTCCTACGCCTCCGCCGATGTCAGCGCGACCGGCAGCCTGCCCAGGGAACAGAACCCGATGCTCGGGGGATCGGCGCCCTATGATCGCTCGACCGCGGTCTACGACATTGCGGCGCGCAAGGTCTATCTGCCCGACGGCACCGTGCTGGAAGCGCATTCCGGGCTGGGCGCCAAGATGGACGATGTGCGGTTTGCGCATGTGCGGATGCAGGGCGTGACGCCGCCGCATATCTACGAACTGACCCCGCGCGAGGCGTTGTTCCACGGCGTGCCGGCGCTGCGGCTCACTCCGGTCGGCGGCGAGGACAAGATCTTCGGCCGCACCGGGCTGCTCGCGCATACCTACATGCTCGGCCCCAACGGCGACTCCAACGGCTGCGTGTCGTTCAAGGACTACTACGCGTTCCTCGACGCCTACCGCAATCGCGGCATCAAGCGGCTGGCGGTGGTGGCACGGGTGGAGTGAGGCGGGCGGCGCAATCTCCGCGGTTGATTGCTCAGACGCCACACATTAAGGGTGTCATTCCGGGGCGCGCCACTTGGCGCGAGCCCGGAATCCATAACCACCTCTGTCCGCGATGGCCTACTACGTCTATCTCCTTGCCAGTAAGAAGCACGGCACGCTTTATCTCGGCGTGACCAACGACCTGGTGCGTCGCGTATATGAACATCGCACCAAAGC
>JBAQER010000286.1:0-3385 GCA_049286845.1 Bradyrhizobium sp. | reverse complement strand
GAGCGCAGCCGTGCAAGAGGGCCAGGATGGCAGGCCAACTTGCCGGTAATGGCGCGTCGGGTTAGGACAATCGACGCCCATGCTGGACGATCTGAAATTCCCGCGAGCCGAACCATGACGATCCCGATCGCGCTCACCATCGCCGGCTCGGATTCCTCAGGCGGCGCCGGTATCCAGGCCGACCTGAAGAGCTTTGCCGCGCTCGGCGTCTACGGCGCCTCGGTCATCACGGCCCTGACCGCGCAGAACACGCGCGGGGTGACCGGCATTCATCAGGTGCCCGCCGATTTCGTCACCGCGCAGATCGACGCGGTATTCGCCGATCTCGAGGTCAGGGCGGTCAAGATCGGGATGGTGGCTGAGCTTGCGATCATCGACGCCATCGCCGCGGGGCTGAAGAAGTGGTCGCCGCAACACATCGTGCTCGATCCCGTGATGGTCGCGACCTCGGGGGACCGCCTGCTGGCCGCGGAGGCGGTCGAAGGCTTGCGGACCAAGCTCATTCCGCTGGCCTCGCTGATCACGCCCAACCTGCCGGAGGCTGCCGCGCTCTTGAACGAGCCGCTCGCCGCCAGCGAGGCCGCCATCGAGAGCCAGGGCCAGCGGCTGTTGGCGATGGGCTGTCCCGCGGTGCTGATCAAGGGCGGGCACGGGCAGGGCGCCGAGAGCATCGACTATCTCGTCAGGGATAGCGGTGTCATCGCGCTCGCGGCGCCGCGCATCGCCACCAAAAACACCCACGGCACCGGCTGCTCGTTGTCGTCCGCCATCGCGGCGGGCCTTGCGAAAGGCGAGGACATGGAAACCGCGGTGCGCCACGCCAAGGCCTGGGTCAGCGCCGCGATCGCAGCCGCCGACCGGCTCGGCGTCGGCCACGGCCACGGGCCGATCCATCATTTTCACCGGTTTTACTGAACTCTCTGCCTGCGTGCGCTGCGACGAAGCTGCGGATAATTTGCGCGCGCGAGCTGGATTGCTTCGCTTGCGCTCGCAATGACGCCGTTGCGGTCGCGCCGCCCTCCGCATTCGCGGGGTATGACGGCTCGTTGCGAGGCCCCGCAGCCCACGTGGAGAGACTGTCGCTCAATTGTCGTACGGCGCTGTTACTTGCCATTCGAACGCACACTATTGATTCGTATTTTCTCTCTTTCGGATGCCGCATGCAAAGCACTGATCTCGACCGCAGCATTGTTGAAACCGCCTATGCGCGGTGGGCGCCGATCTATGACGCGGTGTGCGGGCCGGTCATGGTGAATGGCCGCCGCGCGGCGGCGAAGGCGGCACGCGCGATCGGCGGCAAAATTCTCGAAGTCGGCGTCGGCACCGGTCTTTCATTCGACGATTACGATGCGTCCACCGAGATCACCGGCATCGATCTTTCGGCGCCGATGCTGGCGAAGGCGCGCGAGAGAATGGCGAGCGGGCGTTATCCTTACGTGAAGGATGTGCAACTGATGGATGCGCATCGGATGAGCTTTGCCGACGCGACATTCGATTGCGTGGTGGCGCAGTTCGTCATCACGCTGGTGGCCAATCCCGAACAGGTGTTGTCCGAGTGCCACCGCGTGGTGAAGCCGGGCGGGCGGATCATCCTCGTCAACCATCTCTATTCGGAGAAGGGCGTCGCCGCGGCGGTCGAGCGATGGGCCGCGCAGCGCACCCGCGGGCTCGGCCTGCGGCCGGAATTTCCGTTCGCGCGGCTGCAGGCATGGGCGGAAGGCAACGATGACGCCGTTCTGGTCGAGCGGCGCAAGGTGGCCCCGTTCGGGATCTATACGCTGGTCTGTTTCGAGCGCGCTGGTCCAGCGGCGGCCTAAGATTGTCATCGCGCTGTCATGGGATTTTGGTAGCAGCTCGCGCATGGGAATGACGCTATGAGTGAAGAGTGTCCTGAACGGCGCTTTCGCACTTTGTTTATCTCCGACGTCCATCTCGGAGCGCGCGGCTCGCAGGCCGGCCAGTTGCTGGATTTTCTCCGCTGTCATGACGCCGACACCATCTATCTGGTCGGCGATATCGTCGACGGATGGGCGCTGCAGTCGAACTGGTACTGGCCGCAATCGCATAACGACTTCGTGCAGAAACTGCTGCGCAAGGCGCGCAAGGGCGCCAAGGTCATCTATGTGCCCGGCAACCACGACGAGTTCCTGCGCAACTATTACGGCACGCATTTCGGCGGCATCGACGTCGTGGAAAACACCATCCATACCGGGGTCGACGGCAGGCGCTATCTGGTGATCCACGGCGATATCTTCGATCTCGTGGTGCAGAATGCGCGCTGGCTCGCCCATCTCGGCGACAAGGCCTACGATTTCGCGATCCGGATGAATCGCCTCGTCAACGCCTTCCGGCGTTGGTTCGGCGTGCCCTATTGGTCGCTGTCGCAATGGGCCAAGCTGAAGGTCAAGAACGCGGTCAATTACATCGGCGCTTTCGAACAGACGCTGGCCGCCGAGGCGCGGCGTCACGGCGCCGACGGCGTGATCTGCGGCCACATTCACTACGCCACCATCCGCGACGAATATGACATCCGCTACATGAATTGCGGCGATTGGGTGGAGAGCTGCACAGCGCTGGCCGAGCACGAGGACGGCCGGTTTGAAATCATCACCTGGACCGATCCGCTGCGGCGGACGGCCCCTGTCGCCGCCATTGCGGCGCGTGCCGCCTGATGCGCGTCCTGGTCGCGACCGACGCATGGCATCCGCAGGTCAACGGCGTGGTGCGGACGTTGACCATGATGGCCGAGGCGGCAAGGCCGCTCGGCGTCGATGTCGGCTTTCTCACGCCGCAATCGTTCCGCACCGTCGCATTGCCGAGCTACCCGGATTTGCGCCTGGCGATGCCGGGGCCTGCGGCGATCGCCCGGCTGATCGGTGAAGCCCGGCCCGACAGCATCCACATCGCAACCGAAGGCCCGATCGGACTGGCGACACGGCGCTATTGCCGGAAGCAGGGCTTGCCGTTCACGACGAGCTTTCACACCCGCTTTCCCGAATACATCTCCGCGCGGCTGCCGATCCCGGAGTCCTGGATCTGGACGGCGCTACGCTGGTTCCACGGTGCGAGCCAGGCAGTGATGGCGGCGACGCCGGCGCTGGCAGGTGAATTGCGCATGCGCGGCTTTCGCAACGTGGTGCTGTGGCCGCGCGGGGTTGACACCAGCCAGTTTCATCCGCGCGCGGTCGATCTCGGCCTGCCGCGACCGGTGTTCCTCAGTGTCGGCCGCGTCGCGGTCGAAAAGAATCTGGAGGCGTTTCTCGGCCTCGATCTGCCCGGCACCAAATTGATCGTCGGCGACGGGCCGGCGCGCGCTGGCCTCGCCAGGAAATATCCGCAAGCGGTGTTCCTCGGCGCGCGGCAGGGCGAAGAACTGGCCGAGGCC
>JBAQER010000285.1:0-1619 GCA_049286845.1 Bradyrhizobium sp. | reverse complement strand
AAGGTGCCTCGGGGGTTGGAAGGGCGCGGTGCATTTAAATCGCAGAAGCGGACAGGTGACAATCCCGGCGAAGTCTGCAAGACTCAACATCATCCCTCATTGTTGGGCGACGCGCTCGCGCGGGCCCGAGCGATGGGGCCAAGTGATGCTCCCATCCCGCAAGATGCGGCCACGAGCGCCGTTATTCTGGATGAGGCGAGCAAGCATCAAAATCGGCGAAGAGAGGAGATGACATGGGTAGTCCCTGTGTTCTTCCAGTTGGGCTGTACCGATGACGCAAGGACCGGTCCTCATTGTCGGCGCGGGTCATGCGGGTTTTCAGGTCGCAGCATCGTTGCGGCAGCATGGCTTCGGCGAGCGCGTCTGCCTGATCAATGACGAGGCGCATCTGCCGTATCAGCGGCCGCCTCTGTCCAAGGCCTATCTGAAAGGCGAGGGACGGCCGGACAGCCTGATGTTCCGGCCGGACAAGTTCTATCGCGACCAGAACATCGAGCTGATCGCCGATCGCGCCGTTTCCATCGACCGGGCCGCGCGCAAGCTGAAGCTCGCCTCCGGTTCCGCGCTCGATTATGGGCACCTGGTGCTGGCGACCGGCGCGCGCAATCGCCTGCTCGATATCCCCAACGCGCGTCTCGAAGACGTGCGCTATTTGCGAATCCTTGATGAAAGCGAGGCGCTGCGAAAGCGGATCGGCTCCGGCCAGCGCGTCGTCGTGATCGGCGCCGGCTTCATCGGGCTGGAATTCGCCGCCACCGCCCGAGCCAAGGGCCTGGAAGTGGATGTGGTCGAACTCGGCACGCGTGTGATGGCCCGGGCGGTGACCGCCGAGATCTCGGAATATTTTCAGGCGCGGCACACCGCGGCGGGCATCCGCATTCATCTCGGCGTGCAGGCGACCTCCATCGAGGGCAACGGCACCGATGTCACCGGGGTCAGCCTCAGCGACGGCCGCCATATACCGGCGGACCTGGTCGTGGTCGGCGTCGGCGTCCTGCCCAATGTCGAGCTTGCTGCGGAAGCCGGCCTGCCGGTGGCTTCTGGCATCATCGTTGACGAGCAATTGCTGACGTCGGATCCCGATATTTCGGCGATCGGCGACTGCGCGCTGTTCGCAAGCCCGCGCTTCGGCGGGTCGCTGCGGCTGGAGTCCGTGCAGAACGCCACCGACCAGGCGCGATGCGTTGCGGCGCGGTTGACCGGCGACGCCAAAACCTATGACGGTCTGCCGTGGTTCTGGAGCGATCAGGGTGACGACAAGCTGCAGATTGCGGGCCTGACCACCGGATACGATCAAGTCGTGGTGCGCGGCGACCCGGCGCAGCGATCGTTCTCGGCGTTCTGTTACAAATCAGGGCAGCTCGTCGGCATCGAGTCCGTCAATCGTGCGTCGGACCACGTGTTCGGACGCCGCATCCTGGCAGTAAAGGGGTCGATCGCACCGGAGCAGGCAGCGGATACCGCCTTCGACCTCAAGGCGGCCCTGACTTAAGTCGATTCCCGGGCCACTTGCATCCGCACTTCATATCGGCGACGTTGTCGGCTGAGGACCCGTCAACGAGGTCTCGGGAAATAATTCAAGGGGAGAGAAACATGTCCAATTGGACACGCTGCCTGGC
>JBAQER010000284.1:0-3352 GCA_049286845.1 Bradyrhizobium sp. | reverse complement strand
CGTTTTCGGTGGTGCAGAACACCACCTTGGGCGCGTCGCCGCCGGGCATGCGGCGCAGATTGCCGAGGAATTCATAGCCGTCCATGATCGGCATGTTCCAGTCGAGCAGGATCGCATCGGGCAGGCCGCGCTTGCAGATCTCGAGCGCCTTCTCGCCGTCCTCGGCTTCGATGATCTGGAAGTCCAGGCCTTCCAGGATACGCCTTGCGACCTTTCGGATGACGCTCGAGTCATCGACAACAAGACATGTTCTCATATTAGCCTCTACTTCTTCCCTATCCCAAAGGGACGTTTCCACTCAGCTCTGCGCTTTGCCCGCCGCCGGTCACTAGGCCGCCAGCAGGTCGGGTACGATTTCGAGAACGCGATCGACGTCGAGGACGACCATGAGCTGGCCGTCGAGGCGATGCACGCCGCCGGCGAGCTTGGCCATGCGGGGATCGAGGTTGACGGGGTTTTCCTCGCGGCCGTCGTCGTTAAGCTTGAGCACTTCGCCGATCTGGTCGATCAGGAGGCCGTAGGATTCGCCGCGCAGATCGACGCCGACCGCCATCGGCGGCTTGCCGTCGTCGTTCTTCGGCAGGCCGAGCCGGGCGCGCATGTCCACCACGGTGACGATGCGGCCGCGCAGATTGAGCACCCCGGCGATCTCGCCCGACGACAGCGGCACCCGGGTCAGCCGTTCCGGCATGAACACGTCCTGAACGCGGGAGATCGGCAAGCCGAACAGCTGGCCGCCGATCATCGCGGTGACGTATTCGGAGACGGCGCCTTCGGTGGTCTGGGTCTTGTCGGTCATGGTCGTCTTCCTTTAGGCCGCGGCCCTGGAGATCTCGGCGGTCTGTTCCTTCAGCGCGGCGATCAGGCCGGGGCGGTCGAACTTGGCGACGTAATCGTGGAAGCCGGCCAGCCGGCCGCGCTCGATCGCCGCCGGGGACACCATCGAGGACAGCGCGATGATCGGCACCGAGCCCAGATGCTGGTCGGCCCGGATGATCTCGGCGAACTCGAAGCCGTTCATGTCGGGCATCTCGATGTCGGTCAGCACCACGTCGAAGGCCTGGCCCGAACGCAGCGCGGAGAGGCCCTCCTGGGCGCTGGGCGCCACCCGCACCTTGTAGCCCGCGGCCTTCAGCACCGGCGCCAGCATGTTGCGGAAGAACGCGCTATCATCGACCAGCAGCACCGACTGCGCCGATACCGAGGGGCGCATCTCCTTGCGGGAGAACCAGTCGGCGAACGCCATCGGCAGGAAGTGGCCGACGTCGATCACTTCGGTGGCCTGGCCCTTGATCACGGCCGAGCCCAGAATGCCGTCCCTGGAGCCGGCGACCTCGATGTTGAGCCGTTCCTCGACGATGTCGATGATCTCGTCGACCACCAGCCCCATCGAGCGGCCGTCATCGGCGAACACCAGGATCGGCTGCGATCCGGAGTTCTGGACGCTGACGCCTTCCATCTGCACCAGCGGCATCAGCTGGTCGCGGTACTGCACCATGTAGCGGCCGTTGGAGAGCTCGATCTTGTCGATGGCCAGTTCTTCCAGCCGGGTGACGAGCCCGAGCGGCACCGCCTTGGGCTGGGTCGAGCCGGCGCGGAACACCAACAGCGAGGTCAGCTGCTCGGCGGCGCTGGCGCGGGACGCGGCGTTCTCGTCGGCGATTTCGTGGGAGGCTGAGCCTGCGGCGCCGAGCGCCTTGGCGATGCCGTTGGGATCGATGATCATGATCACGGCGCCGTCGCCCAGGATGGTATTGCCGGAGAACATGTCGATGTGGCGCAGCTTGGTCGACATCGGCTTGACCACGATTTCTTCGGTGTGGAACACGCCGTCGACCACGATGCCGAAGGTCTGGCTGCCTACTTGCGTCACCACGATGAAGCCGTTCTCGGGATCGGAGGAGGAGCCGTCGTCAATCTTCAGGAGCTTCTTCAGGTGCATCAGCGGCAACAGCTTGTTGCGCAGCCTCAAGACCGCGGTGTCCTTGATGCGCTCGATGCGGTGCTCGGAATTGGCGCGGGCGCGCACCAGTTCGACCACCGAGAGCTGCGGAATGGCAAAACGGTCGCCGGCGGCTTCCACGATCAGCGCCGAGACGATGGCGAGCGTCAGCGGGATCTTGATGGTGACGGACGAGCCCTCGCCGGCCACCGACTTGACGTCGATGGTGCCGCCGATCTGGTCGATATTGGTGCGCACCACGTCCATGCCGACGCCGCGGCCGGACACCGAGGTGACGGTGGCGGCGGTGGAGAAGCCGGGCGCGAAGATGAACTTGTGGATCTGCGCTTCCGTCATCTTCTCGAGTTCGGCCTCGCTGACGAGGCCGTTGGCGACCGCCTTGGCCTTGATCCGCTCGGTGTTGAGGCCTCTTCCGTTGTCGGCGATGCAGATGATGATGTGGCCGCCTTCGTGATAGGCGGACAGCCGGATGGTGCCCTGCTCGGGCTTGCCGGCCGCCGCGCGTTCGGCCGGGGTCTCCAGGCCATGGTCGGCGGAGTTGCGCACCATGTGCGTCAGGGGATCCTTGATCAGGTCGAGCACCTGGCGGTCGAGCTCGGTGTCGGCGCCGTGCATCTCCAGTTCGATCTGCTTGCCGAGTTCGCCGGAAAGGTCGCGCACGATCCGCGGCAGCTTCTGCCAGGCGTTGCCGATCGGCTGCATCCGCGTCTTCATGACGCCTTCCTGCAGTTCGGCGGTGACGTTGGACAGCCGCTGCAGCGGCACCTTGAACTCGGTGTCCTCGTTGCGCCTCGATATCTCCAGGAGCTGATTGCGGGTCAGCACCAGTTCCGACACCATCGTCATCAGGTGTTCCAGCGTGTCGACGTTGACGCGGATCGACTGGTTGGCGACGGAACTTTCGGCTGCTTCGGGATCGGCAGCAGCTCTTTTCTCGGCAACGGCCTTCTTCGCCGCCGGCTTCTTCTCTTCCGCCGGCGCGGCGTGCTGCACGGGCGCGGGCGCCATCGGAGGTGCGGCCTCGATGGCGGTCTCGCGGAACGCGCGCTCGAGTTCATCCAGCGACACTTCGCCGGGACGCAGCGGACGCTCCAGCACCTGCGGCACCAGCGTGCCCTGCGCCACCGCGGCAGCTGCCGGCACCGACTCGGCCGGCGCGATCGGCGGAGCCGACGCTGACGATTCCGGCTCGAAGGCGCGCATGCTCAGTTCGACCAGCGGATCGATCAGATCCTGGTCGGTGCCCTCGGGCTCGGCCTCGGTGGCCTCCAGCCCTGCGAGAATTTCCTTGATGCGATCGATGCTGGAGAGGATCAGCGAGACGGCTTCGGAGGTGACCGGCATTCCGTCGCGGAATTTGCCCATCAGCGTCTCGCCGGCATGGGCGAG
>JBAQER010000283.1:0-7010 GCA_049286845.1 Bradyrhizobium sp. | reverse complement strand
TCGAACGCGGCGGAATTGATGGCGGTCGCCAACGTCAATGGCGCGCTGATCGGCGGCGCCAGCCTGAAAGCGGCCGACTTTCTTGCGATCGCGGGCAGTTATGCCTAACTAACGGCGAGGCGGTGTCGGGGTGACGATCTCTCCCCGGGGGTGACAATGCCCCTTCCAATCGTGTAACACCGCGCGACTTCAAACACCGCAAAGCCCGATCTGCAGCCGGACGCCGGCGCTTTTTGGTTTGCGACGGAAGGTAGAGATGCAGACTGTCGTTATCGTCATTCACCTCATGATCGTCGCGACGTTGATCGGCGCGGTGTTGCTGCAGAAATCCGAAGGCGGCGGTCTCGGCGTCGGCGGCGGCGCCGGCTTCATGTCGAGCCGCGGCACCGCCAACCTGCTGACGCGCGTGACGGCGGTTCTCGCGGCCGGCTTCTTCGTGACTAGCCTGCTGTTGTCCTGGCTCGCCAGCTACGACCGCAAGCCGAGTTCGATCATCAATGCCAATCCGGCCTCGCAATCGCAGCCGGCGGGACCGGCGACGCCGATTTCGCCGCCGACCGGCGGCGGCATTCTGGATTCGCTGAAGAAGGCGGACGAGAGGCAGCAGAATCAGACCGTGCCGGCCGGCCCGCAGGCGCCGCGTTCGCAATAAAGCAGGGTGGCCATGCAGGACGCGATCTGGCGTCCTGCATCAACAATGCCCATCAACTCGCTGACAGCGCGTTAGAATCCACGTCACCCACAGCCCGACAGAATGTTCGGCGCGACCGGCGATTCGTTTTGGCGAATCGGGCCGGTAGCCTTAAAGGTTAAGCCCCATGGCGCGGTACATCTTCATCACCGGCGGCGTGGTTTCTTCGCTCGGAAAAGGTCTGGCTTCGGCGGCGCTCGGCGCCCTGCTGCAGGCGCGCGGCTACAAGGTCCGCTTGCGCAAACTCGATCCCTATCTCAATCTCGACCCCGGAACGATGTCGCCGTATCAGCACGGCGAAGTGTTCGTGACCGACGACGGCGCCGAGACCGATCTCGATCTCGGCCACTACGAGCGCTTCACCGGCCGGCCCGCCACCAAGGCCGACAACATCACCACGGGCCGCATCTACCAGGACATCCTCACCAAGGAGCGGCGCGGCGACTATCTCGGCGCCACCATCCAGGTGATCCCGCACGTCACCAACGCGATCAAGGATTTCGTCCTCAGCGGCAATGACGATTTCGACTTCGTGCTGGTCGAGATCGGCGGCACCGTCGGCGACATCGAAGGTCTTCCGTTCTTCGAAGCGATCCGCCAGCTCAAGAACGAACTGCCGCGCGATCATGCGGTCTACATTCATCTGACGCTGTTGCCGTTCATTCCGAGCGCGGGCGAGCTGAAGACCAAGCCGACCCAGCATTCCGTCAAGGAATTGCGCTCGATCGGCATCCAGCCGGATATCCTGTTGTGCCGCACCGACCGGCCGATCCCCAAGGAAGAGCGGCGCAAGCTCGGCCTGTTCTGCAACGTGCGCGAAAGTGCGGTCATCGAGGCGCGCGACGTCGACAACATCTACGCGGTGCCGGAGGCCTACCACGCCGCCGGGCTCGACGACGAGGTGCTGGCGGCGTTCGGCATCGTGCCGAAGCTTCCGCCGGCGCTGCAGAGCTGGCACGTCATCAACGAGCGGATACGCAATCCGGAAGGCGACGTCACCATCGCCATCGTCGGCAAATACACCGGCATGAAGGATGCCTACAAATCGCTGATCGAGGCGCTGTCGCATGGCGGCATCGCCAACAAGGTGAAGGTCAATCTCGACTGGATCGAGAGCGAGGTGTTCGAGAACGAGGATCCCGCGCCGTTTCTCGAGCACGTCAACGGCATCCTGGTGCCGGGCGGCTTCGGCCAGCGCGGCGCGGAGGGCAAGATCAAGGCGGCGCAGTTCGCGCGCGAGCGCGATGTGCCGTATTTCGGCATCTGCTTCGGGATGCAAATGGCGGTGATCGAGGCGGCGCGAAACCTGTGCGGCATCGAGCAGGCCAACTCCACCGAGTTCGGGCCGACGCCCGAACCGCTGGTCGGCCTGATGACGGAGTGGCTGCGCGGCAATGAGCTCGAGAAGCGCTCGAAGGCCGGCGATCTCGGCGGCACCATGCGGCTCGGGGCGTATCCCGCGGTGCTCAAGAAGGGCAGCCGGGTGTCCGGGGTCTATGGCGGCGCCACCGAGATTTCGGAACGCCACCGCCACCGCTACGAGGTCAACACCGCCTACAAGGACCGGCTCGAACAGCACGGGCTGAAATTCTCAGGCCTCTCGCCCGACGGCGTGCTGCCGGAGATCGTCGAATACGAGGATCATCCCTGGTTCATCGGGGTGCAATTCCATCCCGAACTGAAATCGCGGCCTTTTGAGCCCCATCCATTATTCGCGTCCTTCATTCAGGCGGCGATGGTGCAGTCGCGGCTGGTTTGATGTCATGCATCGGCGGCCTTTGACGAAGCCGCCGATTGTTGCGACAAATCGCTCCCGATATCGCAAGAACAATCGACAAGAACAATAGAACAGGGGAGTGGAGCCGATGATTTACGAGACCCGCGTTTATCGATGTCTGCCGGGCCGGCTGCCAGCGCTGTTGAAGCGCTTCGAGACCACCACGCTGAAACTGTGGGAGAAGCACGGCATCCGGCCGGTCGGGTTCTTCACGACGCTGGTCGGCGAATCCAATCAGGAACTGACCTATCTGCTGGCGTGGGAATCGCTGGCCGAGCGCGATAAGAAGTGGACCGGCTTTCAGACCGATCCGGATTGGATTTCAGCCAGGGCGAAGACCGAGGAAGATGGTCAGATCGTCGGCAACATCGTCAATCAGCTGCTGGTGCCCACCGCCTTCTCGGCGCTGAAGTAGCCAGCGCGCCCCGCGCATAACCTCAGGTCCTCCGCCAGAATGCCTCACGGGCTCGACCATATCGTGCACGCCGTCCGCGACCTCGACGCGGCGGCGGAAATGTATCGCCGCGCCGGCTTCACCGTCGGCGCGCGCAACCGCCATCCCTGGGGCACGCATAATCGCATTGTGCAGTTGAAGAACTGCTTCATCGAAATCCTGACGGTTGCCGAGCCGGAGAAGATCCCGCCGCACGGCGCGCACTCGTTTTCGTTCGGCGCCTTCAATCGCGACTTTCTCGCCGCGCGCGAAGGTTTGTCGATGCTGATTCTCAACAGCCGCGATGCCCGCGAGGATGCGCGTTCGTTCGAGGCGGCCGGCATCGGCGGCTTCGAGGTGTTCGATTTCGCCCGCGAAGGGAAAAAGCCGGACGGCACGCCGGTCAAGCTCGCATTCTCGCTGGTGTTCGCAACCGATGCGGCGTCGCCCGATGCAGGCTTTGCCGTCTGCCAGCATCATTTCCCCGAGAATTTCTGGAACCCGGCGTTTCAGATCCACGCCAACGGCGCGACCACCGTGCCCGGCGTGGCAGTCGTCGCCGACAATCCGACCGGCCATCACATCTTCCTCAAGGCCTTTACCGGCGTGAGCGACCTGCATGCGAGTTCGATCGGTGTCCGGGCCTCTACCGAAAATGGCGACGTCGAGATCATGGAACGGGTCGCGTTCCGCGACCGCTTCGGCGTCTCGCCTGACGCGAGGGGCGAGGGGATGACGTTCCACGGCTTGCGCTTCGCCGTCACGGACATCGCGCCGGTTGAAGCGCTGCACCGGCAGAACGGAATTGCCTCGCAGCGCCATGGCGGGGCGCTGGTGGTGCCGCCGGATGCCGCTCATGGCGCAACCCTGATATTCGAAACCGTGAAATAGGGTTGATCCCTCTGCCGCTGCCCGGCATGGTCGCATCGCAAATTAAGGAACATGTCTTGAACGCCAACATGCCAGCTGCGCCGGTCGTCGCCGCCGGATCGGTCGAATTCGGCAACGATCGGCCGATTTCGATCATCGCCGGCCCGTGCCAGCTCGAGAGCCGCGCGCACGCGCTCGAGGTGGCGAGTGCGTTGAAGGAGATCGCGGCGCGCCTCGGAATCGGCATCGTCTACAAGACCTCGTTCGACAAGGCCAACCGCACCAGCGTATCGGCCGCGCGCGGCATCGGCTTGAAACAGGCGCTGCCGATCTTTGCCGAGATCCGCTCGTCGCTGGGGATGCCGGTTCTCACCGACGTCCACGAGGCCTCGCAATGTCCCGAGTTGGCGCAGGCCGTCGACGTGCTGCAGATCCCGGCGTTCCTGTGCCGGCAGACCGATCTGCTGCTGGCGGCGGCAGCGACCGGCAAGGTCGTCAATGTCAAGAAGGGTCAGTTCCTGGCGCCTTGGGACATGGCGAACGTCGTCGCCAAGATCACCGGCGCGGGAAACCGCAATGTGCTGGTCACCGAGCGCGGCGTCTCGTTCGGCTACAACACGCTGGTCTCGGATATGCGGGCGTTGCCAATCCTGGCGCGAACCACCGGTGCGCCGGTGATCTTCGATGCCACCCATTCGGTGCAGCAGCCGGGTGGCAAGGGGACATCATCGGGCGGTGAACGCGAATTCGTGCCCGTGCTGGCGCGCGCCGCGGTCGCGGTCGGCGTCGCCGGCGTGTTTATCGAAACCCACCCCGACCCGGACCATGCCCCGTCGGATGGCCCCAACATGGTGCCGCTGCGCGACTTTGAAAATCTGGTACGGAGGCTGATGGCGTTCGACGCGCTTGCCAAGGGCGCGGTGCGTTGAAGCCGCAGGCAGGATCGCCGCCACACGACTCGCGTATTCCACCGGCCATCAACGTTATTGCGCTCGCGAGCTTTTCGGCGAGCCTGTCGGCGCGGGCGCTCGATCCGGTGCTGCCGCATATCGCCGAAGATTTCGGCGTCACCATCGCGACCGCGGCAGGCTTCTCGGCAGTGTTCGCCTTCACCTTCGCCATCATCCAGCCGGTGATGGGCGCGGCCGCGGACTTGTTCGGCAAGGCGCGGCTGATGGTGGTTTGCCTGGTGCTGCTGGGGATTGCGAATGTTCTCGGCGCACTGTCGACCTCGTTCCCGCTGTTGTTTGCGACGCGGATTCTCGCAGGCATCGGCTCGGGCGGCGTGTTTCCGATCGCGCTCAGCCTGACCAGCGATCTGGTCGGTGCCGAAAAGCGACAGGTCGC
Organism: Bradyrhizobium sp.; assembly: GCA_049286845.1. Classification (GTDB taxonomy): domain Bacteria; phylum Pseudomonadota; class Alphaproteobacteria; order Rhizobiales; family Xanthobacteraceae; genus Bradyrhizobium. The sequence continues at coordinate 1,892 of JBAQER010000283.1, read as the reverse complement.
GATCGGGCGCACCCTGGCCGGCGCGATGACCGGCAACCTGCTGGGAGCGTCAGCCTCGGGCCTGATCGGTGACTTCCTGGGCTGGAGAGGAGTACTTGCGGTGCTTGGCGTGCTGGTGATCCTGGCCTCGGTCGCCGTCGCCCTCGGTTTTCAGGGCGCAGCACTGGCGCGGCCGCCGAAGACCAACCTGTCGGCGCTCAGGCACGGCTATCGCACGATCTTCTCCAATCCCAACGCCCGCATTTGCTACTCGGCCGTCTTTATCGAGGGCTGCTGCGTGCTCGGATTGTTTCCGTTCGTGGCGGCATTCCTGTTCGATCTCGGCGAAACCAGCCTGTCGATTGCGGGAATCGTGATCGCGGGTTTTGCGGTCGGCGGCCTGTTCTACACCATGAGCGTTTCGCGTTTCCTGCCGCGGCTCGGCGTCAGGGGCATGATGATCGCGGGCGCCGCGATGGTCGGCTTGCAGCTGGCGGTGGTGGCGTTCGGGCCGGGCTGGAAGATTCAGGCCCTCAGCCTGCTGTTCATGGGTTGGGGGTTCTACATGATCCATGGCTGCCTGCAGGTATTTGCCAGCGAGCTTTCAGTGGAAGCCCGCGCCACCGCGCTGTCGCTGCACTCGTTCTTCTTTTTCATGGGACAGACCGTCGGTCCGATCGCGTATGGATTCGGCATCGAGAATTTTGGCAAGCTGCCGACCTTGCTGACATTCGCGGCCGTGATGGTTGCGCTGGGCTTTGCCTGCGCGCGGCTGCTGCGGCAGACAAGGCCGGCGGACGCGAGTCCGGCCTGATCAAGGTGTGTCGTTCTTGCCGAATGGGATGATGGAGAACGGAAATTGCAATGATCGAAACGCATGTCCTGCTGATCGTTTTGTTCGCCGCCGCGCTCCATGCGACCTGGAATGCGCTGGTGAAGGGGGCATCGAACAAGCTGATCAGCATGACAGCCGTCGTTCTCGGTCACGTTCCGTTTGCCGTGCTGGCCCTGCCGTTTGTGCCGCTCCCCGACGCCGTGTCGCTGCCTTACATCGTTGCCGGCGCGGCGCTTCACGTCGGTTATCAGTTGTTTCTGTTCTGGGCCTATCGGCAAGGCGATCTCACCCAGGTTTATCCGATCGCCCGCGGCACCGCGCCGCTGATCGTGGCCGGTTTCTCGGTGCTGGCTTTCCGTGAGACGCTGTCGACGATGCAGCTCGTCGCCATTACGACGATCGGCTGCGGCATCATGAGCCTTGTCCTGGTTCGCGGCAGCCAGGGACTGCACAATCCGCGTGGCGCTGCGCTTGCGCTCGTTACCGGCTTTTTCGTGGCGGGGTATTCAATGGTGGACGGTTATGGTGCCCGGGCCGCCGGAACGGCCGTCGGATTCTACGCCTGGGAGACGATCCTCAATGCGCTCGCGTTCGCCGCGATCGTCGCGGTGGCGTCGCCCGGCGCGTTACAGACGACGATCCGGAACCACAAGAGGATCATGGCGATCGGCGGCGGAGCGTCCTTTGCGGCCTATGCCCTTGTCGTGTGGGCGTTCACGCAGGCGCCGATCGCCGTGGTCGCGGCGTTGCGGGAAACCAGCATCGTGTTCGCGCTTCTGATCGGGGTCTTCTTCCTCGGGGAGCGGCTTAGCCTGCTGAAACTGGTGTCGGCGATGTTCACGATGCTGGGAGCGCTGATGCTGCGCTTCTCGAAATGAGAAAAATCCAGGCGTCGGCTGGGAGGCGGTCGACAACCCGGCCGCCGCAAAGGCACGACGAGATCAGCTGGCGGCTGCCATGAGATATTCCATCATCGTGACAACCGCCACGTAAGACAGCGTGCCGATGGCCAACAAGGCGACCGCAAACCAGACCCATAACGGCGACGATTCCCTGATCCGTTTGACGATCATTGGAC
>JBAQER010000282.1:0-21333 GCA_049286845.1 Bradyrhizobium sp. | reverse complement strand
GGACATGAGCGTCGGCAAATCACCCGACGGCAAGGCGCTGAAATTCGTCCATCGCGGTTCCTACGACAATATGGACAACACCTACGAGGCGATCACCAACCACCTCGACGAGAAGAAGCTCGAGGCCAAGGACACCTTCATCGAGGAATACCTCACCGATCCGCTGAAGACCGCCGAGGACAAGCTCGTCATCAACGTCTACGTGCCGCTGAAGTGACGGCCATGAAACATCGCAGCCCCCTCGCCGCCGCCCTTGCCGCAATTACGCTGCTTGCCGCGCCCGCGCTGGCGGAAACCGCGCCGCCGGCGATCACCGTCACCGGCGAAGCCACCGTATCGGTGCCGCCCGATCTGGCGCAGGTCGATGGCGGCGTCACCTCGGAAGCCAAGACCGCGCGCGAGGCGTCCGAGGCCAACAACGCCGCGATGGGCAAGGTGCTGCTGGCGCTGAAGTCCGCCAGTATCCAGGAAAAGGACATCCAGACCTCGCGGCTGTCGCTGCAGCCGCAATATGCGCCGAACCGCGCGGGGCCGTCCGCCGTCGTCGGCTACCGCGCCAGCAATCGCGTGACGATCAAGGTGCGCGACGTCAGCAAGGTCGCCGGCGCGATCGACACGCTGGTGGGCGCCGGCGCCAACGAGATCGGCGGCATCAATTTCATGGTGTCGCAGGCCTCGAAACTGCTCGACGAGGCCCGCGAAAAGGCGGTTGCCGACGCCCGCCGCAAGGCCGAGATCTACGCCATGGCCGCCGGCGTCACGCTCGGCGCGCCGCTCAGCATCTCGGAAGAAGGCAACGCCCCTCCGGTGCCCTATCGCAGGATGGCCGCCGGCATGGTGGCGGCAGCCCCTGTGGCGCAGGGCGAAGAGACGCTTTCGGTGACGGTGAGCGTGTCCTGGGCGATCAAGGCGAAAGAGCCGTAGCTGTTCCAGCTAGAGCATGATGGGTTGGAGTTCAATCGATTCGCCCTCAGCGCGAAGCACCGGCGATCCGGGCCCCGGCCGGGGCTTGGCGCCTGCCTTAGGGCCTCCACAAAAAGCGCGAAAACAACCCCATGCAAAGTAGAGTTCCCCGACCTGCGGCAGGCGTGCTGCGCCGCGTCCGGGCACGAAAAGCGAAATGGTCCGTCGTCGCCCCCAACCCGATGCCATCCCGCTCCAGGCGCGCCTGCTCGTCAGAAGGGCTACTTCGGCACGCGCGTTGCCTTCTCTAGATCTCGAACACCTGCCCCGGCTTCAGCGCCACGAAGCGCTCGCGCGGAATGCTGGCTTCATCGAGCGCGGCATGCAGTTCAGCGGCCGGGGCGTCGATCGGCTCGTCGGTGAGCTGGAAGGTGCCATGGTGATGCGCCAGCGCCTGCTCGGCGCCGCAGTCGGCCAGCGCCTTCACGGCGTCAGCCGGATTCATGTGCTGGTCCTTCATGAACCAGCGCGGCTCATAGGCGCCGATCGGGAGGATCGCCAGCCGTAACGGGCCGTGCGCTTCGGCCACCCGGCGGAAATGCTTGCCCTCGCCATAGCCGGAATCGCAGACGATGTAGATCTTGCCCGCCGGCGTCTCGACCACGAAACTCGCCCACAGCGCCCTGTTGCGGTCGAACAGGCCGCGCGCGGTCCAGTGCCGCGTCGGCACCAGGGTCACCGCGATGCCGCCGCCAAGTTCGACCCGGTCGTGCCAGTCGAATGCCTCGGCCTTGATCGCGGCATTGGCGCGGCGCATCGCGACATCGTTGCCGAGCGGCGTGATCACGCGCGGGGCGTGCTTGCCCGCGAGTTTCGACAGCGTGGCAAGATCGAGATGATCGTAGTGACCGTGCGACACCAGCGCGACGTCGATCTCGGGCAGCGCGTCGAAGGCAATTCCGGGATCGTTGCGGCGCTTCGGTCCGGCAAAGCGCACCGGCGAGGCGCGCTCCGACCACACCGGATCGACCAGGATGTTCAGCCCCGAGGTCTGGATCAGCCAGCTGACATGGCCGACGAACGACAACCGCACCTTGCCGCCATCGACGCGCGGCGGCGGCGTGTCGGCATGCGGGCTCGGCACCCATTCCGGCCAGGCCCGCCGCTGCCGGTCCCGGCCGAATTGCCAGCGCAGCACCTCGCGCAGCGATTTCGGCGGCACGCCGTCGGGATCGAAAAACTGCTTGCCGTCGAAATGGTCGGAGATAGGCCCGTCATAGCTCATGCGCAATTCTCGATGCTGCCCCGTTACCGCGTTCAGATAGTGACGGTTCAGCATCGAGGCTACATGCTCCGCAGCGGCTTCAGTAGCCGACGGTGAAGCGCTTGCGCGAATGTGCCGGCTTTTCGATCTCGTCGGCCATGGCAACGGCGTAGTCCTCGAACGATATGCTGCTGCCTTTCTCGTGCGACAGCAACTGGTCGCCGCCAAGCCGGAACTTACCGGTACGCTCGCCCGGCACGAACAGCGCCGAGGGCGAAAGAAACGTCCAGTCGAGCCGGGTTTCCTTGCGCAGCAGATCGAGAAACGCGCCGCCGGCCGCCGCCTCCGCCTTGTAGATCGCCGGGAATTCCGGCGTTTCGATCAGCTTCACGCCGGGCGCAACCTCCAGGCTGCCGGCCCCGCCGACAACCAGATAGCGGCCGACGCCGGCGGCATGCACCGCCTCGATCAGCTTGCGCGGGTCGCTCGCGGTGAAATGCACCGAACTGATGACGGCATCGTGCCCTCTGAGCGCGGCGGCAAGGCCGGCGACATCATTGGCATCGGCCTTCAGCGGGGTGACGCCCGCCAGCGCCGGGATTTTCTCGGGATGGCGCGCGATGGCGGTGACGGCGTGGCCGCGGCGGGACAGTTCGGCGAGAATACGGGAACCGGCATTGCCGGTGGCACCGATCAAAGCGATTTTCATCTGTGGTCTCCATGTGGTAACTAATGGAGACTAGCTATTCAGATCGTCAGCAGCTGTGAAGAAGGCACCTTCCCGTAAGCTGGTTACCCCAAGGAGACCATCATGCTGCCGTCTACGCCCCAAGGCTGGAATGCCTACGCCGATACCTGCCCCACCCGGATGGTACTGGACCGGATTGCCGACAAATGGGCGGTGCTGGTGTTGGGCCTGCTTGGCGATGGTCCCGTGCGCTTCAACCAGTTGCGGCGCCGGATCGAGGGCATTTCGCAGAAAATGCTGTCCCAAACCCTGAAAAGCCTGGAGCGTGACGGCCTGGTCAGCCGCAGGGCGATCCCCACAGTGCCGGTAACGGTCGAATATTCGATCACGCCGCTGGGCGAGACCCTGTCGGCAACCGTCGACGGCCTGCGGATCTGGGCGGAAACCCACATGGAACAGGTGCTAAAGTCGCAACAGCAATACGATGCTGCGGCGGCCTGAACCGCGGTTTGGATCGGACGCGTTCCCGGCCCAAACCTTGACTCATCGCCGTCCGGCGCTGTAAATCCCGCTACTTCTCGAAGAGACGTTCTTTTCGACCCGCCGCCCGGCCCAGGAGGCCGGAGGTCAACGCCCGACAGCGCGATGCGCCCTCGGGCGCAAAATTGTTTGGAATGCGGTCCCGGCGTGCTGCCGAGGCACAACAGGTCGTCATCACCCGCGAAGGCGGGTGATCCAGTATCCCAGAGCAGCTCGCTAGAGCCGAGAAGCTGCGGCGTACTGGATACCCCGCTTTCGCGGGGTATGACGACGGTGAGTAATGCAGTGCCTGCGACAGGCATGACGAAGGAAGTGCGGCATTGTTCGACAATCTGTCGGAAAAGCTTGGTGGCATCCTCGATCGGCTGACGGGGCGCGGGTCGCTGTCGGAAGCCGACGTCGACGCCGCGATGCGCGAGGTGCGCCGCGCGCTGCTCGAGGCCGACGTCTCGCTCGACGTGGTCCGCAGTTTCACCGATCGGGTCCGCGAGCAGGCGGTCGGCGCCACCGTGGTCAAGTCGGTGACCCCCGGCCAGATGGTGGTCAAGATCGTCCATGACGAGTTGATCGCCACGCTCGGTTCCGACGGCCAGACCATCGACCTCAACGCGGTGCCGCCGGTCGCCATCATGATGGTCGGCCTGCAGGGCTCCGGCAAGACCACCACCACCGCGAAGCTCGCGCGCCGCCTGACCCAGCGCGACAAGCGCAAGGTGCTGATGGCCTCGCTCGACATCTATCGCCCGGCGGCGATGGAGCAGCTCGCGGTGCTCGGGCGCGATCTCGAGATCCAGACCCTGCCGATCGTCGCCGGCCAGAAGCCGGCGCAAATCGCCAAGCGCGCGCTGGAAGCCGCCAAGCTCGGCGGCTACGACGTGGTGCTACTCGACACTGCCGGCCGCACCACGCTCGACGAAGAGATGATGACGGAAGCCGCGGAAATCAAAACCGCCGCCAATCCGCATGAAGTGCTGCTGGTCGCGGACTCGCTGACCGGCCAGGACGCGGTCAATCTCGCGCGGTCGTTCGACCAGCGCGTCGGGCTGACCGGCATCGTGCTGACGAGGGTCGACGGCGATGGCCGCGGCGGCGCGGCGCTGTCGATGCGCGCGGTCACCGGCAAGCCGATCAAGCTGATCGGCACCGGCGAAAAAACCGACGCGCTGGAAGATTTTCATCCGAGCCGGATCGCCGGCCGCATTCTCGGCATGGGCGACGTGGTGTCGCTGGTGGAGAAGGCGGCGGCGAACATCGATGCGGAAAAGGCCGCGCGCGTCGCCGAGAAGATGCGCAAGGGCCAGTTCGACCTGGCCGACATGCGCGAGCAATTGCTGCAGATGGCGAATATGGGCGGCATCAGCGGGCTGATGGGCATGATGCCCGGCATCGCCAAGATGAAGAACCAGATCGCCAACGCCGGGATCGACGACAAGATCATCAAGCGCCAGGTCGCGGTGATCGATTCAATGACGCGGCAGGAGCGCAAGAGCCCCGATATCCTGAAGGCGAGCCGCAAGAAGCGCATTGCCGCCGGCGCCGGCGTCAAGGTCGAGGAAGTCAACAAGCTGCTGAAGATGCACCGAAACATGGCCGACATGATGAAGGCGATGGGTTCGGGCAAGCGCGGCCCCATGGCCGGCATCGCGCAGGCGATGGGTTTTGGCGGCGGCATGCCGTCGCCGGAACAGATGAAGGCGCTGGCGGAGAAAATGCCGGGCGGCGCCGGACCGGGCGGCATGCCCGCGCTGCCGAAGGACCTTCCCGCGGGCCTGCGCACCGGCCTGCCTAATTTGCCAGGGCTTACGGGCCTGAGCGGCAAGCCGAACCTGCCGGGCCTCGGCGGCTTCCCCGGCTTCGGCAAGAAGAAATAACCGCGATCCATTCACTTCACATTCGAACAGACACCTCAAAGGAGAACTCAATGTCAGTCGTTATCCGCCTCGCTCGCGCAGGCACCAAGAAGCGTCCGGTCTATCATGTCGTCGTCGCCGACTCGCGCTTCCCGCGCGACGGCCGCTTCATCGAGCGCCTCGGCCACTTCAATCCGCTGCTGCCGAAGGACAACGAAGCGCGGCTGAAGCTCGACATGGACAAGGTCAAGGCCTGGCTCGCCAAGGGCGCGCAGCCGTCGGACCGCGTGTCGCGCTTCCTCGATGCCGCCGGCGTCGTCAAGCGCACCGCGCGCAACAATCCGGAAAAGGCCGTGCCGCGCAAGGAGCGCAAGGCCAACGCCGAAGCCGCCGCCAAGTCGGCCTAAGGTTTGCGAATGATCGCGGCCTCGTGCTTCGAGACGCACGGCTTTCGCCGTGCTCCTCAACACGAGGAACTGTCCCCTCATCCCTGCGTAACGGCTTCGCCGTTATCGCTGGAGGAGCGGCCCCTTCGCCGCGTCTCGAAGGATGAGAACAGCTAATGGCGCCTTCGCAAATCTGCGTCGCCCGGATCGGCGCCGCGCATGGCGTGCGCGGCGCGGTGAAGCTATGGACCTTCACCGAAGACCCGTTCGCCGTGCAGGCTTACGGGCCGCTGATGACGAAAGACGGCGCGCGGCAATTTGAAGTGGCGACCGCGCGGGAAGCCAAGGGCCATCTGGTGGTGACGCTGAAGGGCGTCGCCACCCGCGAGGATGCCGAACGGCTCAACGGCCTCGAGCTCTACGTCGCGCGCGAAAAATTGCCCGATACCGACGAAGACGAATATTACCACGCCGACCTGATCGGACTCGCCGCGGTCAATGCCGCCAACGAGCCGCTCGGCCGCGTGATCGCGATCCACAATTTCGGCGCCGGCGACATCATCGAGATCGAGCCGCCCTATGGCGCGACGCTGCTGCTGCCGTTCACCAACGCCGTGGTGCCGACGGTCGATCTTGCGGCCGGGCGCGTGGTGATCGAATTGCCGCAGGAAATCGCGGACGACGACGCATCCCAGACGGGGGCCTGAGCATGGCGTCCACGACAGAACCCTGGCACGCGACCGTGCTGACGCTGTTCCCGGAGATGTTCCCGGGGCCGCTCGGGGTCAGCCTCGCGGGCAAGGCGCTGGCGTCCGGGCTGTGGGCGCTTCAGGCGCGCGACATCCGGGACTCGGCGACCGACCGCCATCGCAGCGTCGACGATACCCCGGCCGGCGGCGGGCCCGGCATGGTGCTGCGCGCCGACGTGCTGGCAGCCGCGATCGACGCGGCGGAGATCGCCCCGGATCGGCCGCGCCTATTGATGAGCCCGCGGGGTCGGCCATTGACCCAGTCACGGGTGGTAGAACTCGCCGCCGGACCCGGCCCGCTGATCGTCTGCGGCCGGTTCGAGGGCGTCGACCAGCGGGTGATCGAGGCCCGCCGGCTCGAGGAAGTCTCGATCGGGGATTACGTGCTGTCCGGGGGCGAAATCGCCGCCATGGCGCTGATCGACGCCTGCGTCCGGCTGTTGCCCGGCGTGATGGGCAAGCTCGCCTCCGGGACCGATGAGAGTTTTTCCGATTCCCTACTGGAATACCCTCAATATACCCGCCCGCAGACCTTCGAGGGCCAGCAAATCCCGGAAATCCTGTTGTCCGGCGACCACGCCAAGGTGGCGGCCTGGCGGCAGGCCGAGGCCGAGGCCCTCACCAGGACCCGGCGGCCCGATCTGTGGGCCAAGCGGCAAGCCCAATCAGGGACCCGCCAAAAACGCCCAAAAAACACGACGGACGGGTGACAAGCCTTCGCCTTTGCCGTATACGAGCGCCAAATCCGCGCACCGAGCATTTTCCGGCAAAGTGGCATTCCGGTTTGCCGCCAGAAAATGCTCGAATTTATTGAACTGCGCGTATTCTTTCCGCAAAACCGGTGTCCATTTTTGCGGAATACGCGCTACAGGATAAACGAACACCCGCGCAGCCCGCGCCTTGGCGGCTGGGGCGCGACGCCGATGGAGATTTTGCGATGAACCTTATTCAACAGCTCGAAAAAGAGCAGTTCGACAAATTGGCCGCCACCAAGACAATTCCGGAATTCGGCCCCGGCGACACCGTGATCGTCAACGTCAAGGTGGTCGAAGGCGACCGCTCGCGCGTGCAGGCCTATGAAGGCGTCTGCATCGGCCGCTCCGGCGGCGGGCTCAACGAGAGCTTCACGGTGCGCAAGATTTCCTACGGCGAAGGCGTGGAACGCGTGTTCCCCGTGATGTCGCCGATGATCGACTCGATCACCGTGGTGCGCCGCGGCAAGGTGCGCCGCGCCAAGCTGTATTACCTGCGCAACCTGCGCGGCAAGTCAGCCCGCATCGTCGAGAAGAAGACCGACCGACCGCAGGCCGCCGCCGTCGGCGAGTAATTCTCCCTCGTGGAGATGTGACGAAAAGCGCGGGGGCCGACCCCGCGCTTTTTTGTTGCGGGATACCTATCTGGATAGTCGGCCGGCGACCGATTGATTGTCGCAATGGCCGGCCGTGTGCTAGAAATTTGAAATGGTTCCAAACCAGACCAGCCTCGTCTGCCGCCTCGCCGCACGGATCGTGATCGACGATCGCAGCCGGCTGCCTGGCCGCTTCTTCGGACGGTTCACGACTTCCGCGACATCAGGACTTCAAAGCGCGCTCTGACGCCGCGCTGATGTTCGCCTGGTTGCGCGTATTGCCGCGCTCGCCTGCTCACGCAAATCATTCAAGGGCTTATGCTCATGTCCAAACCGACCACGCTGTACGACAAGATCTGGAACGACCATCTGGTTCACGAGGCCGATGACGGCACCTGCCTGCTCTATATCGACCGCCATTTGGTCCACGAGGTGACCTCGCCGCAGGCCTTCGAAGGCTTGCGCGCCACCGGCCGCAAGGTTCACGCGCCGGAGAAGACGCTGGCCGTGGTCGACCACAACATCCCGACCACCGACCGTTCCAAACCCAATCCGGATCCGGAGAGCATCGAACAGATGCGGGTGATGGCGGAGAACGCCAGGGAATTCGGCATCGAATATTACAACGAATTCGACAAGCGCCAGGGCATCGTCCACGTGATCGGCCCCGAGCAGGGCTTCACGCTGCCCGGCACCACCATCGTCTGCGGCGACAGCCACACTTCGACGCATGGCGCATTCGGCGCGCTGGCGCACGGCATCGGCACCTCCGAAGTCGAGCATGTGCTGGCGACGCAGACCCTGATCCAGAAGAAGGCCAAGAACATGCGCGCCGTCGTCGACGGCAAATTGCCCGATGGCGTCACCGGCAAGGACATCATCCTCGCCATCATCGGCGAGATCGGCACCGCCGGCGGCACCGGCTATGTGCTGGAATATGCCGGCGAGGCGATCCGCGCGCTCTCGATGGAAGGCCGCATGACCGTCTGCAACATGTCGATCGAAGGCGGCGCGCGCGCCGGCCTGGTCGCGCCGGATGAAAAGGCGTTCGAGTTCCTGAAGGGCCGCCCGAAGGCGCCGAAGGGCGACGCCTGGGATGCCGCGATGCGCTATTGGGAAACGCTGCGTTCCGACCAGGGCGCGCATTTCGATCACGAGATCAGGCTGGACGCGGCAAAGCTGCCGCCGATCGTGACCTGGGGCACCTCACCCGAGGACGTGGTGTCGATATCTGGCGTGGTGCCGGATCCCGACAAGATTCCGGACGAAGCCAAGCGGCTGTCGAAACATCGCGCGCTGAAATATATGGGCCTGACGCCCGGCACCAAAATCACCGACATCAAGCTCGACCGTATCTTCATCGGCTCCTGCACCAACGGCCGGATCGAGGATCTGCGCGCCGCGGCGAAGGTGGTCGAAGGCAAGACCGTCAACGCCAATCTCAACGCGATGATCGTGCCGGGCTCAGGGCTGGTGAAGGATCAGGCGGAAGCCGAAGGCCTCGACAAGATCTTCATCAAGGCCGGTTTCGAATGGCGCGAGCCGGGCTGCTCGATGTGCCTCGCCATGAACCCCGACAAGCTGGCGCCGGAAGAGCGCTGCGCCTCGACCTCGAACCGCAATTTCGAGGGCCGCCAGGGTTTCAAGGGCCGCACCCATCTGGTGTCGCCGGCGATGGCGGCGGCGGCGGCGATCGCCGGGCATTTCGTCGATATCAGGGAGTGGCGGTAGCGTTTTCGAGCGAATGCCTGCCCCGGAGACGATCCGGGGTGGGAACCGGTTCGCGTCGAGAGAACGCGCCCACTCTTGCATCAACCTCGACACTTCCCGGCAACCTCTCGTTAAAGAACCGGGAGCAGACTGGCGCCTTGCGGAGATGAAGCTTCGCAAGGAGCGCGCCGTGGCCGACAAGTCCGAATTCGTCGATATGATCAGCGATGCGACGCGCCAGGTGCGGCGACGCATCGTGCGGCGCGCCGTCGAGCCCGTGGTCAAGGAAAGGTCGCGTCTCGGTCACCGCTCGGACAGGATGGAGCAGTGGCGGCTGGAGACGTTCACGCCCTGGAAGCTCAGGCCCTGGAAATTCAAGGATTGGGATTGAACGGCGATATCTTGCCGCGGATACAGATCAGGCGCCCAAGCGGGCGCCTGAATCATTTCAGCCGGCGTTTCGACGCTCACCAATAGATCGGGGAGCGGTGGCGCCAGCGGTAACGCCAGTGATGATGCCACGGGCGATAGCGGCAGATCTTGCGCGGGCCGTAATAGGTCCAGACGATCCGGCAGTAGCGGCGCGGGTAATAATAGCGCTGCGGATAGTACACCGGCGCGTAGCCGTAGTAGCGCGGACGGATATGGTGGCGATGATGCCAGTAGGCCCGCCGCGGCGCGAAATGATGATGCCGGACGATTGCTGCCCCGCCATACCGGTAGCCGCCGCCGCGGTAGATATGAGGGGCGCTATAACCGCCGCCGCGGAACACGGCGCCGCCACTGCGGAAGCTGCCGCCATGAATGGCCGCACCGCCGCCACGGAAACCGCCACCATGAAAGCCGCTGCCACGGCCGCCGCCGTGCCCGCCTTTGACTTCAGTCGTCAGTGCATCGGAGGCATAGTTCGCCGATGGCGCAGCGCCCGGATTGATCAGAGAGAGCGCCTCGGCGCGCTGACCCGTCGCGGCCGTGAGCACCAGCATCGCGGCTGCCGCAAGACCGAAGCGACGGACGCCGCGCTTCGGATCTGGAACCTTCATCATGCGTGAAACCTCCCGGAATCGGTGACGAAGGCGAAGCCACGCAGCGGCACGCCTTTCGGCACGTTCATTTGCGATCGCTCCCGACATCAAATTAAAGTTGGCGATGTGAACGCTCCCTGAATGGGAGCGAGCTTGAAAATGAACGCGGCTTGCGGCAGCAAGCGCGCACCAATGCCGGACAGGAATTCGAGATGACCGTTTATGTGATCGTGCAACTGAAGATGACCGACCGCGCGGCCTATGACCGCTATCAGGCGCGCTTCTTCGACGTGTTCAGGAAATTCAGCGGGCGGCTGCTGTCGGCCGATGAAAATCCGCTGGTGCTGGAAGGCGCGTGGGATCGCGACAAGCTGGTGCTGATGTCGTTTCCCGACGAGGCCGCCTTTCAGGCCTGGGCAACCTCGCCGGAATATCTGGAAATCTCGAAGGACCGCAAAGCCGGCGCACAGGGCGTCGTGTTGCTGGCGAGAGGCTTTGCGCCGGGGGCTAGCTGACCTCGATGGTTACCACCCCCACCGTGGCCCAAACCCAAACCCGAAGCCGAAACCGAGCGGGAACGGCGCCGGCGCGTAGTAAGGATACGGCGCATAGTAGTACGGATACGGCCGATAGTAGTATGGCCGCGCGTAATAATGGCGCCGGTAATACGGCCGATAGCCGTAGCCATAATAGCGCCGATAGTAACGGTGCGCGCTGAAGTCGGTCGCTCTCGCCGCTTGCGATTTTTGCACCTCGGTCTGCAACGGCGCTGCCGCAGCAGAATCGATCGCGACCGAGCCGCCGATCATCAGCGTCAGCGCCAGGATGGCCGTGCCAGTCCATTTCTTCATGAAAGCCTCCTCCGTTCCTTGACTGATCAACTCCGGGTCTTTCCCGCGAGCTTCCGGCGGGCATACCCTGCCCAACAAAAAAGCAGCTTTCAGTTGCGCGGATATCACCAGCGGCACCATGATTTAAATCAACGTTGCGCCGCAGCGCAGGCCGTCACGCCCGTGCCAACGGCTTCGAGTATGAAGCGAATAGCCGCGCCACTACGATGAACGCGAAACGGGCGAGCCGGTTCCCGCCTTTGCTTGACACGCACGAAGCATCAATCAGCGCCGACGCAGGCTGTCGCCCGCATGCTGCGAAACTGCTTCGTCGGAGGGATCGTCAGCGCGGCGCGGCGGTCAAAGCCTGCCCCGCACCCGATGCGGGGGGAACGCGTCCGACAAAAGCGTTGAGGAGAACCTCAGCCCCGCCGCCAATAGCAGTTCATGCGGGGCGTGATGACGGTGCCGCTCGGCCGGTATTCCTGCACATAGGTGGCGGTGCAGTCCCGCACCGCATTGGGGCCGGGATTGTAACGGGGATAGACGTCGGGCTCCCACTGCTCGCGCGGATAGACCGGCACGCGCCGGATCACGCGGCGCTGCTGGGCCGAGATATCGGTGGGTGCTGCCCGCGCGGCCCTGATCCCCGACGGCGCGGTCTGCGCCTGCGCGGCCGCCCCGGGCAGCAAGAGCCCGACAAAAGCAGCCAGTAGTGCCGCCGTCCCAATCCGCATCATGACGCCCACCCGAACCTGTTGGTGGCTGCAACGTCTCCGATTGCCGCGCCGAGGTCAACTCCACCGGAAGCGCAAAACCGGTAGGCATATTGGCGGAACCCGCGCTAAACAGGCGCCATGTGGACCAAAGCCAAAGCGCCCTCGCTGGCCGAAATGGAAGCCATGGCGCACGAGATTTTCGAGCGCCTGCCGAAGGGCTTTCGCAAGCTGTGCGAGGGCGTGATCGTCCGCGTCGACGACTTTCCGACCGACGAAGTGCTCGACGAGATGCAGGCGCAGAGCGAATTCGACCTGCTCGGCCTGTTTCAGGGCGTCGGGCTGCCGTTCCGCAGCAACGACGACATCGCCCGGCTGCCCAATATGGTCTGGCTCTACCGCCGCCCGATCCTGGATTACTGGGCCGAACATGACGAAACGCTCGGCCATATCGTCCGCCACGTGCTGATTCACGAGATCGGCCACCATTTCGGCCTCTCCGACGCCGACATGGAGGCGATCGAGGCGACCGTCGATTAGCTCAATTCTGGCGCGTATTCTCTGTCGCAAAACCGGTGCCCACTTTTGCGGAATACGCGCGATTTGCCCTTTAATACCGGCCGTATTCGCGATAAACCACCGCCCCAAACGGCCTATCCTCTCATTCTAGCCGGAAAGTGCACCCGATGGACAAGTTCACCACGCTGGAAGGCGTCGCGGCGCCGCTGAAGATCATCAATGTCGATACCGACATGATCATCCCCAAGCAGTATCTCAAGACCATCAAGCGCACCGGCCTCGGCAAAGGCCTGTTCTCGGAACAGCGCTACAAGGATGACGGCAGCGAGAACCCGGATTTCATTCTCAACAAACCGGCCTATCGCAACGCCAAGGTGCTGGTCGCGGGCGACAATTTCGGCTGCGGCTCGAGCCGCGAGCACGCGCCATGGGCCTTGCTGGATTTCGGCATCCGCTGCGTGATCTCGACCTCGTTCGGCGATATCTTCTACAACAACTGCTTCAAGAACGGCATCCTGCCGATCCGCGTCACCCAGGAAGATCTCGACAAGCTGTTCGACGATGCCGAGCGCGGCGCCAATGCAACGCTGACCATCGATCTGGCAAAACAGGAAATCCGCGGCCCCGACGGCGGCACGGTGAAGTTCGAGATCGATCCGTTCCGCAAGCACTGCCTGATGAACGGCCTCGACGACATCGGCCTCACCATGGAGAAGAAGGCCTCGATCGACGCCTATGAGGCGAAGGCAAAGACGGCGCGCGCCTGGGCCTGATCCCACCGCAAAGCCCGTTCGCTCGAGAGCGCCGCGGAAGGTGACGTGCATGCGGCCTGACGTCGTCACCTTCTGGCATGGGCCGCTCGATCGGCTTCGGCAGACCTGCCTGCGATCACAGGTCGCGGCAGGCCACAAGGTCACCGTCTACAGTTTCGAGCCGCTGGCGGGATTGCCCGACGGCGTCGGCAATGCCGAGGCCGAAGCGATCCTGCCGCACGCCTTCTCCGAAAAACTCCGCCCGCCGCAGCCGGACGGCACCTGGCGCGACTGGACCACGCTGCAGTTCTCGGATTTTTTCCGGATGCGGCTGATGGCTCGCGGCGCCGGACTGTGGCTCGACGCCGACGTGCTGCTGCTGAAGCCGGTCGATATCGATCCCGGCAAACCTTACTTCGCCTGGGAGCGGCCGCGCCAGCTCGGCAACTCCGTGCTCTATCTGCCCTCGGGCGACGCGATCGTCACGGCGTTCGAAGGGCTGATGCGGCAGGACGAACTGACGCCGGACTGGCTGGCGCTGCGACATCGCTTGATCTTCGGCCTGCGCAAGCTGCGCGGCAAATCGAACCGCCTCTCCGACATCCGCGTCGCGATCTATGGTCCAGCGGCGCTGACCGCGCTCGCGGCCCGCCATGGCGAACTCGGCTACGCCTTGCCGAAGAAATCCTTTTACGCGGTTCATGCCGAACCAGGACTGTTCTTCGAGCCCGCGGATTTCACGGCCCTGATCGGCGATCCCGACATAACGGGGCTTCACATCTCGCCGAAAGGCCGTGGCAGCCAGCCGCCCCTTCCAGGCAGCCTGTATGCGTGGGCGGCGCAACGGTTCGGCCAGCCTTGACGCCCCTCGGGCGGGCCGGTCCGCCTGATTTGTTTGATCTAACGCAACTACATTTTGTTTCCTTGCGCTCATATGGATTAAATCCTGCTCACCAGCGGAGGGGTCCCATGACCGCCCAAGAACACCCGTTTCCTCGCGTCGAACTGCTGATGAATACGTTTGCCGACTGGCTGCGGCACCGGCGGGAGCTGAGCGAGATCCGCCAGATGGACACCGCCGATTTCGACCGAATCGCCAGCGATCTGCGGGTTTCACCCGGCGTGCTGGATACGCTGGTCCGTCAGGGACCGCATGCCGCCGATGAACTGCCGAAAATGCTGAAGGTTCTCGGCATCGACGAAGCCGATCTGGCGCGCACCCAGCCTCTGGTACTGCGCGACATGGAGCGCGTCTGCGCCCTGTGCGCGAACAAGCGCGAATGCGACCGCGATCTTGCCGCCGGCACCGCCGCCGAGCACTATGAGGGGTATTGCCTCAACGCACCGACCATCGACAGCCTGGAGCGGCCGGTGAAGCAGTAAGATCGGTACAAGGCGTCAGGCGGAATGAACATGTCGCGCACTGTCTGGATCCGCATTGTACTGGCCGTCGTGATTGCGCTGGCAGCGTTGTTCCTGATCCGGATGCACAATGCCGGCGGCGCGCAATCCTCCAGCGCCGCGGCGGGGCATCGTTTGGCGGAGGCTTGGTGCAAGGAATGCCACGCCATCGAAGCGGCAACCATCGGGGCGGCAAAGCCCGGACCGGACTTCGTCATGGTAGCCAACCAGCTATCGACCACGGCGCTTTCGCTACGAGTATTCCTTCAGACCAGCCACCGAAGCATGCCGAATCTCATCCTGAAACCCGATGAGACCGACAACCTCATCAATTACATCCTGAGCCTGAAGCGTAATTGATCCCGCTTAGGGGCGCCCCATCGCCGTGATAGCGTCGGCGATCGCAATGGTGCGCCTGGCCATGTCGGCATGCAGCCGTTCCACCATCTGACCGTCGAGCGAGATCGCGCCGCGTGAGGCATTCTCGGGCCGTTCGAACGCGGCGATGATCTTGCGGGCGAGAGCGACTTCCTCCGCCGGCGGCGTGAAGATCGCATTGCAGGCTTCGATCTGGCCCGGATGGATCAGGGTCTTGCCGTCGAAGCCGAGATCGCGCGCCTGCGTGCATTCCTGGCCGAAGCCGTTGAAATTGCTGAAATCGCTGTAAGGGCCGTCGAGAATTTCGAGACCGTAAGCGCGCGTCGCAAGAATGCAATGCGTGATCATCGGCACCATCGTCGCGCGCCCCGGCTGCATCCGTATCCGCGTCTCCCGCGAAATATCGTTCGGTCCGAACACGAAGCCGGCAAGCCGCGTCTCGGAATCGCGCGAGGCAGCGGCAAGATCCTCGGCATGCAGCACCGCGCGCGCGGTCTCGATCATCGCCCAGACCCGGATCGACAGGTCGGCGTTGATGTCGCTGAGGCGATTGGCGATAGCCGTGAGATCCTCGACGCTGGAAATCTTCGGCACCAGAATGCCGTCGGGCCGCACCTTGCCGGCCATGCTGACGTCGTCGATCCACCACGGCGAGTCCAGCGCATTGACCCGGATCAGGACTTCGCGCTTGCCGAAACCGCCCGCGGCGATGGCTGCAGCGATCTGGCCGCGCGCCATCGCCTTGGCGTCGGGCGCCACGGAATCCTCGAGGTCGAGAATGATGCCGTCGGCGGGAAGATTGCGCGCTTTTTCAAGCGCCCGCGCATTTGACCCGGGCATGAACAGAAGGCTGCGGCGCGGTCTGATCATCGGCTGGTTCCCTCGGCGTTCGCTTGACGGTTCCTTGGCGGTTCCTTGGCGGTTCGAGCCTCAGGCGATAACATTTCGGCGGGTCGTCCGAAAGCCTTGTTCCGGCTCGCGCCATATGGTTAGCAACTCGCATGGCATTCCCGAAACATCTGCTCGAGGGCTACCGGGCCTTCACTTCGCAGCGGCTGCCCACCGAGCAGACGCGCTATCGTGAATTGTCCGAGCGCGGCCAATCGCCGGCGGTGATGGTGATCGGCTGTTGCGATTCCCGGGTGTCGCCCGAAGTGATCTTCGATGCCGGACCCGGCGAATTGTTCGTGGTGCGCAACGTCGCCAATCTGGTGCCGGTATATCAGCCCGACGGCGGCGCCCACGGCGTGTCGGCGGCGCTGGAATATGCGGTCAACGTTCTCCGCATCAAGCACATCGTGGTGCTCGGCCATGCGCAATGCGGCGGCATCCGCGCCTTCATCGACAATATCGAACCGCTGTCGCCCGGCGATTTCATCGGCAGGTGGATGCAGATGTTCATCAAGCCGGGCGAGGTGGTCGAACAGCGCGAGCGCGAGTCGATGCAGGACTTCACCATCCGGATCGAGAAGGCCGCGATCTTCCGCAGCCTCGAGAACCTGATGACGTTTCCGTTCGTCCGGGCGCTGGTGGAAGAAGGCGGGCTGGGCCTGCACGGCGCTTATTTCGGCGTCGCCGAGGGCTCGCTGTTCGTACTCGATCGGGCGGCAAAGGAGTTTCGCAGGGTCAGGGATCAAGTGGAGGAGTAGGGAGTAGCGAAACTCTACTCGCTAATGCCCGTCCTTGTCGCCGGCCCCGTGGTCGCCGCCCCACCGGTCCGACAGTGCCAGCAGCAACGTCGAGATCACGAACAGCAGATGCACGCCTGCCAGCCAGCCCATCTTCTGGGCGTCGAAGGCGGCGTCGATGTTCATGAATGCCTTCAGCACCTGGATCGCCGAGATCGCGACGATCGAGGCAAGCAGCTTCTGCTTCAACCCTCCGAAACCGACCTTCGTGATCCATTCCGGCCAGTCCGGGTGACCGCCGGGATCGATTTTCGAGACGAAATTCTCGTAGCCGGAAAACACCACGATCAGGATCAGGTTGCCGGTCAGCGAGATGTCGATCAGGCTGAGCACGCCGAGGATGACGTCGGCCTCCTTGGCGTGAGGCACATGCAGAATGAACTCCCACAGCTCCAGGATGAACTTGTACAACAGCACTGCGAGGCTGATGACGAGGCCGAGATAGAACGGCGCCATCAGCCAGCGGCTGCTGAACAATAGGCCTTCGAAACCGGTCTCGACGCGCTTGAGCTTCGGATTCGCCCGATAGGGAGCAGGCTGTTCGGTCATCGCGATTCCGGCTCCGCAGTCCCGGCGCTGACGCCGCCCTTACGCTGCTTTCTCAAGCTGCTTTCTTCTTGGCGCTGATCAGCTTGCGGTTGATCAGGCATTCGGCGATCTGGATCGCGTTCAGCGCTGCGCCCTTGCGCAGATTGTCCGATACGCACCACAGCACGAGGCCGTTCTCCACCGTCGCGTCCTCGCGGATGCGGCTGATGTAGGTCGCGTCCTCGCCGGCCGCCTCGTATGGCGTGACGTAACCGCCGGGCTCGCGCTTGTCGATCACCAGGCACCCCGGCGCATTGCGCAGAATGTCGCGCGCCTCATCGGCCGAGATCGGATTCTCGAACTCGATATTGACCGCTTCGGAATGACCGACGAACACCGGTACCCGCACGCAAGTGGCGGTGAGCTTGATTTTGGGATCAAGAATCTTCTTGGTCTCCATCATCATCTTCCACTCTTCCTTGGTGTAGCCGTCCTCCATGAACACGTCGATCTCTGGGATCACGTTGAAGGCGATACGCTTGGGGAATTTCTTGTTGATCAGTTCGCTGTTGGTGTAGACCGCCTTGGTCTGCGAAAACAGCTCGTCCATGGCGTCCTTGCCGGCGCCCGACACCGATTGATAGGTCGAGACCACCACGCGCTTGATCACGGCCTTGTCGTGCAGCGGCTTCAGCGCGACCACCAGCTGCGCCGTCGAGCAGTTCGGATTGGCGATGATGTTCTTCTTGACGAAGCCCGCCACCGCATCCGCATTGACCTCGGGAACGATCAGCGGCACGTCCGGATCCATCCGCCAGGCCGACGAATTGTCGATCACGACCGCGCCGGCGGCTCCGATCTTCGGCGACCATTCCTTCGACACCGAACCGCCCGCCGACATCAGGCAGATATCGACATCGGAGAAGTCGTAATTCTCGAGCGCTTTGACCTTCAGGGTGCGATCGCCATAGGACACTTCGACGCCCATGCTGCGGCGCGACGCCAGCGCCACCACCTCGTCAGCCGGGAATTTGCGTTCGTCCAGAATGTTGAGCATTTCCCGCCCGACATTGCCGGTCGCGCCGACCACCGCGATCTTGTAACCCATCGTTCACTCTCCGACGAAAAATGCCCGCCCACCGCTCGAAGCGGAAAGGGAAGAGGCAGCGCTTCTATGCGAGAAACGCCCATAAGACAACGTTAGACCGCGGCCCTTGGGCATCTGATGCAATCGTTTGTGGCTTCCCGCACGGGCTCATATTACCCGAACAGGATACATCCGGCGCTGAGCAGCTTTGCCGACGAATGCTGCGGCATGCTGGCGCGTGTTTTGGCCTATGTGGGGGCGCTCGCTTTGCTTGCCATCCTCGGCGCGCACATGTGGGACCAACTGCCCGAAATTGCCGATGCCGAGCCCGCCGCGGAGACGGGCTGGGAGGCTTCGCGGTCGCACCCGGCGTTTGCCGTCAGCAAGTCAGATTCACTAGATAAAACAGCACCTTATGAGGTCTTTCGGCATCCCGAGGGCGGTCGCAAGGATATCCTCCGCTGGGGTACCCCGGGTGAAAGGCCGGTTGCCGAACTCGAAATCTATCGTCCCGGGGCCGAACTAGGCCAGTCAGGGCCCGCCATGGCCGAAATCGCCGAGCGAATGAGCTTCGGGGGCCGGTCAGAGCCGGAGGCGGCTGGCGTCGTCGACAGCAAATTCGGCATGGTGACGCTGCTTCGTCTTGCCGGCACCGCCGGAGGCGGCCGGGGGTGCCTTGGCTTCATCAAGCGTCTCCATGCGCCCGATCTGCAGATTTCAGGCTGGTCATGCCAGGGGGAGACCCTGCCGGCGCGACGCGCCGCGATCACCTGTATGCTGAGCCGGCTGATGCTGCTGACCGCCGGAAACGACCTGAAACTGGCTGAATTGTTCGCACGCGCCGAACTCAGGCGCAGCAGTTGCGCCGCCGCCCCGTCGTCCGACTGGGTAACGGGCCCGGAAAACCCGGGGCTGCGCGGCACACTTTGAGGCGGCACTCCGGCAAGATATTGGTTTTCATGCAACTTCCCGGCTTCGCGCCGCATTATTGTGATGCGGTGTGGCCCAATTGACCTAGTGGCGCTATACCCACCACAGCTAAGATGGTTGCAAATCGGATATGGCGGTCCGGCCGCCCGTGAGGACCTGATGACCCTGAAATTCCCCGCCGCGACCAAGCTCGCAGCCTTTATCGCCGCCACCGCGGTTGTCGCGATCAGCTTCGAGATGACGCCGGCGAGCGCGCAGACCAAGCAGCGATACGACCGGGACGGCCGTCCCTATTATGGCGCGAACGGTCCCAACCGATCCTACCAGCAGGGGCCGCGGACCCGCGTTTACGTCACCACGCGCTCCTGGCTCGACGCCGGCACCGAAGTGCTGCCTGGCGACCGCAAGTTCCAGGATTACGCATTTCCGCCGGAGCTCGGGTACCCATCGTTCTCCCGCGAGAACCTGAACCGCCCGATCGACCGCCAGCCGCTGAACCCGCCGTCGGATATGGGCGGATATCCGCAGCGGTTCCCGCTGTATTGAGCGCATCGCTTCAGACGAAAATGCCCGGCTTGGCCGGGCATTTTTTATGGCGGGTGCGATCGTTGCTTACGCGTGCAGCGCCTGCAGCTCCTTCAGAATCGCCTCACCCATCTGCGTCGTGCTGACTGGCGTGGTGCCCTCCGACTTGATGTCGGCGGTGCGCAGGCCGTTGGCGAGCACAGCCGCAATCGCGGCATCGAGCTTGTCGGCCAGCGCGCCCATGTCGAACGAATAGCGCAGCGCCATTCCGAACGAGGCGATCATCGCGATCGGATTGGCAGCACCCGTCCCTGCGATATCCGGCGCCGAGCCGTGCACCGGTTCGTACAGCGCCCTGCGCTTTTTGGTCTTGACGTCGACCTCGCCGAGCGAGGCCGACGGCAGCATGCCGAGCGATCCCGTCAGCATCGCCGCGATGTCGGAGAGCATGTCGCCGAACAGGTTGTCCGTCACGATGACGTCGAACTGCTTCGGCCATTTCACCAGATTCATGCCGCCGGAATCGGCCAGTTGATGCTCGAGCTGGACGTCGTTGTATTCGCGCGCATGGACCTGGGTGACCACCTCGTTCCAGAGCACGCCCGACTTCATGACGTTGCGCTTTTCCATCGAAGTCAGCTTGTTGCGGCGCTTGCGCGCCAGATCGAACGCGACCCGCGCGATTCGCTCGATCTCATAGGTATCGTAGACCTGGGTATCGATGGCGCGCTTCTGGCCGTTGCCGAGATCGGTGATGGTCTTCGGTTCGCCGAAATAGACGCCGCCGGTGAGCTCGCGCACGATCATGATGTCGAGGCCCTCGACCACTTCGCGCTTCAGGCTCGAGGCGTCGGCCAGCGCCGGATAACACACCGCTGGCCGGAGATTGGCGAACAGAGCGAGTTCCTTGCGCAGCCGCAACAGCCCGGCCTCGGGGCGCGCGTCATAGGGAACGCTGTCCCATTTCGGACCTCCGACCGCGCCGAAGATCACGGCATCGGCGGCCATCGCCTGCGCCATGGTGGCATCGGTAATGCTCTGCTTGCTGGCGTCATAGGCCGAGCCGCCGACCAGCCCCTGCTCGGTCGCGAAATGCGCAATGCCCTGCGCGTTGAGCCAGTCGATCAGGCGCTTCACCTCCGCCATTACTTCGGGGCCGATGCCGTCGCCGGGGAGAAGCAGCAGTTTATGGGTCGCCATTGATCATTCCTCATCCAACTCATCATGGCCGGGCTTCGTCCCGGCCATCCACGTCTTGATTTCACAGAAAAAGAAGACGTGGATGCCCGGCACAAGGCCGGGCATGACGAAGACCGCGAAATCCGCGCGGGGAGTGCTAAAGCGCCGGAAGCGGATTGGCAAGGAGGCACCGGCGGGCGACAAATGCCCTGAATCGCCCCGCCGCCAGGCCAGATCGTAAGGGCGACGGCGCGCATTGCGCTGACGGCAAGACACCGTTGCCGGCCGCAAGCCTGTGCAACCGCGGCTTCGCCTGCCAGAATGATCCCGCCGGAGA
>JBAQER010000281.1:0-6648 GCA_049286845.1 Bradyrhizobium sp. | reverse complement strand
GTGCAGGTCGGCGGCCAATGCGGCCTCGGCGCCGTGGCGGCCGACGGCGCGCTTCAGCGCGTCGATCGCAACGATGTTGCCGGTGCCTTCCCAGATCGAGCCGAGATGGGCGTCGCGCAACAGCCGCGCCGTGGCGAATTCCTCGATGTAACCGATGCCGCCGCGCATCTCAAGCGCGTCGCCGCAGACCTTGCGGGCGTCGCGGGTGGCGCGGAATTTCAGCGTCGGCGTCAGGATACGCAACAGCGCCGCCGCGTCCTGGCTACCGGCCTCGGCACGGTCGAGCGCATCGGCGGTCAAGAAACTCAATGACAGCGCCTGCTCGGTGGCGAGCATGATCTTCATCAATTGCCGCTGCGCCAGCGGCAGATCGACGATGCGGCTGCCGAACACCACGCGGTTCTGCGCCACCGTCATCGCGTCGTGATGCGCGCGCCGCATCAGCGCGGTGGATTTGACCCCATTGGAGAGCCGCGAGGAATTGACCATCTCGGCCATCTGCACGAAGCCGCGGTCGAGCTTGCCGACCGCGTACGCAATCGCGCCTTCCAGCTTGATCTCGCCCGAGGCCATCGAGCGGGTACCGAGCTTGTCCTTGAGACGGACGATCCGGTAGTGATTGGGGGTGCCGTCGTCGAGCGTTCGCGGCATCAGGAACAGGCCGACGCCGCGGGTGCCGGGACCGGCGCCTTCCGGCCGCGCTAGCAGCATCACGACTTTGGCGTCCGCATTGGAGCAGAACCACTTCTCGCCGGTCAGCCGCCAGTGATCACCTTCCTGCACCGCCGTCGTCGTCAGCGTGCCGACGTCGGAGCCGCCTTCCTTCTCGGTCATGAACTGACCGCCTTGCGTCAGCTTGCTCATGTCGGTCTGGGTCAGGCCATCGAGATATTTCGATTTCAAGGCCTCGCTGCCGAAATTCGCGAGCAGCTTGGCGCAGCCGTCGGTAACGTTGATCGGACACCCCAGCCCGAATTCGGCCTGGTTGAACAGGAACGTAAAGGCGTGCTTGGCGACGACCGGATACTTGTCCGGCCAGCCCAGGATGCCCTTGCGCACCGACATCGCGTGAATGCCGAATTCGCCGAACGCGGCGCGCTCGAGTTCACGATAGGCCGGATGATATTCGATCCACTGCGCGTCGCGGCCGAAACGGTCGCGCTGGTGCAGCACCGGGGTGTGTCGGTCCGACAGGCGCGCGCATTCGTCGAGATGGCCGCCGGCGAGGCCGCCGAGCCGGTCGAGGTGCGGCTCGATATGGCGGAACAACGCTTCCGGCAGGTGAATGCGCAACAAATCCGTCAGCGCCGGATCGGCGCGGTAGAAATTCATCCCCGTTGTATCCGGCGCAAGCAATCCCGGCTGGCCGGGAGTAAGACTTGCGCAATCGTGCTTGAGTGGCTGCATTTTTTGACTCTTGTTCGTTCCGCCCGATATTGCTTGCTATAGACCATCTACCGATAAAGCAGGCGACAATGCCGTCAACAAACATAATTGGAGGATCACCCTGTGGCAGACGGATACCGCATCATCGGCGCCGAGATGTCGCCCTACTCGGTCAAGGTCCGCTCCTATTTTCGCTACAAGGCCATTCCGCACCAATGGATCTTGCGCAATGCGGCAAGCCAGGCGGAATATGACAAATACGCCAAGATGCCGATCATTCCGCTGGTGATCACGCCCGAGGGCACTGGCATCCAGGATTCCACACCGATCATCGAGCAGATGGAAAAGCTGCATCCGGAGCCCTCGATCCATCCCGACGACGCCATCGCTAATTACGTCTCCACGCTGATCGAGGAATTCGGCGACGAGTGGGGCAACAAATGGATGTTTCACTACCGCTGGGCGCGCGCGGTCGATCAGCGCGCCTCGGCCGGGCGCCTCGCCCGGATGCGCAGCCCGAAAGCGGGCGAAGCCGAGCATGACGCCTTCGCCGACCAGGTGCGGACCCGGATGGTGGGCCGGGTCTGGTTCGTCGGATCGAACGAAATGACCGCGCCGCAGATCGAGGAAGGTTTTCGGGACATGCTCGGCCTGCTCGAGGATCACCTCGCCAAGCGGCCTTATCTGTTCGGCGGGCGTCCCGCCTTCGGCGACTTCGGTCTTTGGGGGCAATTCTACGAGCTGTGGACCGATCCGACCGCCGGCGCGCTGATCGAGGGCAATGCACCACATGTACTCGACTGGGTGCACCGTATGCTGTGGCCGAGAGCGGAAGGCGCGTTCGAAGGCTGGACCGCGCTGGCGCCGACCCTGATGCCGATCCTGGTCAAGCAGGTCGGCAGACAATTCTGGCCGTGGACGCTCGCCAACGAGGCCGCGCTCAAGGAAGCCAAGGAAGAATTCAGCGTTACGCTCGGCGACAAGGTCTGGACCCAGAAACCGCAGAAGTACCATGCGCGGTCGCTCGGCATGCTGCGCGCTAAATACGCGGAAGTGCCCGACAAGAGCGCGCTCGACATGGTGCTGGCCGCGGCGGGTTGCCTTGCAGGATTGCGCGCCTAGATACGGACTCCCCGCCATTCGAGGACAGCCCCATGGAAATGCCTGACTACAAGATCGCCCTGATCGTCGGCGCCGGCGAAGGCCTCAGCGCGTCGCTGGCGCGGCTGTTCGCCAAGCAGGGCATCCGGGTCGCGCTGGCGGCGCGCAGGATCGAAAAGCTCGGCGCGCTCTGCACCGAAACCGGCGCCCGCGCCTTTGCCTGCGACGCCACCGATCCGAATGAAGTCGAGCGCCTGTTCGGCATGGTGGAGCGCGAGATCGGGGCGCCGGACGTCGTCGTCTACAACGCCAGCGGCCGTGCCCGCGGCGCGTTCACTGACCTGGCGCCGGCGGATGTCGCGCAAGCCATCGCCGTCAGCGCGTTCGGCGGTTTTCTGGTGGCGCAGCAGGCGGCACGACGGATGCTGCCGAACCATAACGGCGCGATCCTGTTCACCGGGGCTTCGGCGAGTGTCAAGGGCTATCCGCAATCCGCACCCTTCGCGATGGGCAAGTTCGCGCTGCGCGGGCTGGCGCAGAGCATGGCGCGCGAATTGTCGCCGCAGGGCATTCACGTCGCGCATTTCGTGATCGACGGCGGCATCCGCAGCGCTGCGCGCAGCGAGCCCGCCGACCGGCCGGATTCGATGCTCGATCCCGACGCCATTGCCTTGAGCTACTGGAACGTGCTGCAGCAGCCGCGAAGCGCCTGGACCTGGGAGCAGGAATTGCGGCCCTGGGTGGAGAAGTTCTGATTGTCGCGGCAGGTTACGTCAACCGCTACCGTCATTGCGAGGAGCGTAGCGACGAAGCAATCCAGCTTTTTGGATCTAAGATGGATTGCTTCGCTTCGCTCGCAATGACGAGAACAACAACAAAATTTGGGGAAACATGGCCACCGAAATCACCATCGACACCGGCACCAATGAACTTCTGTGCGTCATCCGCGACCGCGTCGCCATCATCACGCTCAATCGCCCGGAAGTCCGCAACGCGATGTCGGACAATCTGACGCCGGCGTTGCGCAACATGATCAAGGCCAGCGGCGAGAACCCCGACGTCGGAGCGCTGCTGATCACCGGCGCCGGCACCGCCTTCTGCGCCGGCGGCAACGTCAAGGGCATGGGCGCCCATCGCGACAAGAAGAAGCTGGAGATGTCCTATGACGAGAAGGTCGCGGACCTGCAGGAGCGCCAGCGGCTGTTGACGGGCGCGCTGGTCTCGGTGCGCAAGCCGACGATTGCGGCGCTGCCCGGTCCCGCGGTCGGCGCCGGCCTTGCCCTCGCCATGGCTTGCGACATCCGCATCGCCGCCGAATCGGCCTTCGTCTCCACCGGCTATCTGCGGGTGGCGCTGAGCGGCGATTACGGCATCGCATGGCTGTTGACGCGGCTGGTCGGAACATCGCGGGCGCGCGAGCTGATGTTCACCTCCGACAAGGTCGAGGCGAAGCGGGCCGAGGCGATCGGCCTCGTCAACCGCGTGGTGCCGGACGCCAAGCTTCAGGAAGCGGCCTTTGCGCTGGCCAAATCGATGGCGGAAGGGCCGATGATGGCGCTACGCTACATGAAGGACAATCTCGACGAAGCCCTGCTGTTCGATTTCGCCACCGCGCGCGACCACGAAGCGGAACGGCTGGTCCGCCTCACCACGACGGCCGATCACCGCGAAGCGGTGCAAGCCTTCATCGACAAGCGCAAGCCGGTGTTCAAGGGAAGCTAGTTTTCAGGTCGAGACCTGATGCGCCATCTGCCGGGCCGCGAGCCGCCAGCTGGCGCAGGGAATTTCCTGCGGCGCGACGTCGATGTGCTTTTCGAAGCGCACCAGCTTCCAGTCGCCGGGCGAGTGCGTGAAAGCGAAACCGGACTTGCGGGCGAGGCCGAGCATGGCGTCGTTGGAGCGCAGCGTATCGCCGAACAGCCGCCTGGCGCCGAAGGCGGCCGCGCGGCATTCCAGATTGCCGAGCAATACGGAACCCACGCCGTGGCCCTGCCAGCGGTCATGGATCGAAAGGCCGAATTCGAAACTGTCGGTGTCGGCGTCGAACGCATAGCGGGCTTCGCCGACGATGGTCTCGGCGCCGTCGACGGTCATCATTGCGACCACGCTGAAGCGGTCGGCCTCCCCGACATGGACGAAGCGATCGAGCTCGGCCGGCGGCAGTTCGCTGATGGCGCCGAGGAAACGATTGTAGCGGGAGCGGGCCGAGAGCGACCGGAAGTAGCCCTGCACCAACTCCGCATCATCAGGCTCGACGAAGCGCACGGTCAGCGACTTGCCGCTGCGCAGGCGCAGGATATCGGAATGCTGCCGGAGGTCGCCAAAACGTAGCGCGGTCATGGCTGGATTCCCTTAGGTTCCGAAAACTCGTGGCCGGCATCCCTCTCAGGAGGCGATGCCGGCCGGGCGGCGTTCAGGCCCGCCAAAACGGCTTTTCGGCTTCGTAGACGATGTCGCTCCAGGACAGGCCGATGTCGTGCAGGTCACGGGCGGACAGTTGGGCGAGCGCGCGCCGGTCCTGCTGGCGCTTGCGCCAGATACGGAGGCTGTCGACGATTCCGGCGAAAACACCGGATTGATGATGATTTATCATCGATTCACGGGTCAAAGTGGACATATCCGTCTCCTATGGCTAAGCTGTTGGCAGCAATATCTGTGTCTTTCGGGCTTTCGACAAACGACACTTTGTACCGTTTCGCATGATATAAACTCATATATTTGGATTGATCCGGGATGACTGCGAGACTGCCGTCGCTGAATGGATTGCGCGCCTTCGAGGCCGCCGCCCGGCATCTGAGCTTCACCGTTGCGGCGTCCGAGCTGAACGTCACGCAGACCGCGATCAGCCATCAGATCCGGCGGCTCGAGCAGGAGCTCGGCATCAAACTGTTCGTCCGGCAGAACCGCGCGCTGACGCTGACACCGGAGGCCAAAGAATATCTCCCCGGCGTCCGCGCCGCGTTCAACGATCTCAGACTCGCCACCGACCGGCTGCAGCGCCGGGATAACGACCATGTGCTGACAGTCTCGACGCTGGCCTCGCTGGCGGCGAAGTGGCTGCTGCCGAGACTTTCCGCCTTCCAGGAGGCGCATCCCGGGATCGACGTTCGCATCACCACCTCAACCAGCCTGGTCGATTTCAAAAGCGGCGATGTCGACGCCGCGATCCGCTATGGCCGCGGCCAATGGCCGGGCCTGCGCGCCGACTGGCTGATGGCCGACCAGCTATTCCCGGTCTGCAGTCCGGCCCTGCTGACGGGCGACAAGCCGCTGCGACGCCCGGAGGACCTCTCAGACCACGTGCTGCTTCACACCAGCGCCGGCAATGACGACGACTGGCGGCTCTGGCTGACCGCTGCCGGCCTGCCGACCAATCTCTCGAAACAACCCGGCGTGACCTTCGATCTGGTTTTCATGACTCTGCAGGCCGCGATCGACGGGATCGGCGTGGCGATGGGCCGGACCTCCTATGTCGAGGCCGACATCGCCAAGGGACGGCTGGTGGTCCCGTTCGACATCACGCTGCCGGCGGACGCCGGCTTCTACCTCGTCTCGCCCGAGGCCACGGCCGACACACCCAAGCTGTCGGCGTTTCGGCAATGGCTAAACGCCTCGATTCATGGCAAACGGGAAGTACTTGGCAAACCCGAGCCGCTGCCTGAACCGAACGAGCCCGCCCGGCGCCGCCGGGTTTGATTTCCGTGCAAACAATAATAACAAGACGCATGGTCGACCTCTCCCGAAAATTCGATTGTTTGGTGATCGGCGGCGGCAACGCCGCGCTGTGCGCCGCAATCAGCGCGCGACGTTCCGGCGCTTCGGTGCTGGTACTGGAAGGCGCCCCGAAATTCTATCGGGGCGGCAACACCCGCCACACCCGCAACATGCGCTGCGCCCATGACGCGGCGACCGACATCCTGACCGGGCCCTATACCGAGCAGGAATTCTGGGAAGATTTGCAGCTTGTGACCGAGGGCCAGACCGACGAGGAACTCGCCCGCCACATGATCCGGGAGTCGAAGGACATCCTGGGCTGGGTGGTCGAACAGGGCGTGCGCTGGCAGCCGTCGCTCGGCGGCACGCTGAGCCTCGGCCGCACCAACTCGTTCTTCCTCGGCGGCGGCCGGGCGATGCTGAACGCGCTGTACCTGACCGCCGAAC
>JBAQER010000280.1:0-1792 GCA_049286845.1 Bradyrhizobium sp. | reverse complement strand
CCATGGATCCAGCCGTGGCTGCCCGGGCGGCGCGTCAGCGGCGCGACGCCGCGCCTCGTCCGCATGATCGCGCGCACCCCTTCCCAGAACATCAGGCCGCCGACGGCGGTCAGCAGGATGACGTAGGACAGCGCGATCATCAGATCGAGCTGGCCGAGCGCGCGCAACAGCGTGAAGGTCCAGACCCCCAGCGCGGTACCGATAGTGCCGCCGCAGAGCAACACCAGCGCCAGCGCCGGATCGATGGCGCGGCGCCGCCAGTAGGACAGCGCCCCCGAGAACGACGAGGCGGCGATGTGGCTGGCGACGGAGGCGACCGCGACCGCGGGGGTGATGCCGACGAAGATCAACAGCGGCGTCATCAGAAACCCGCCGCCGATCCCGAACATGCCGGACACGAAGCCGACCGCCGCGCCCATCGCCAGGATGAGGAAGACGTTGACCGGAATGTCGGCGATCGGGAGGTAGAGCTGCACGCGCGATTTCTTCGGAATGTGGCCGTGAGGCCGGCCGATAACCGCCCACGGCATGGTTTGTTGGGAGCGCGGAGAACGACCGCGTCCCTGCATAACCGAAATCGACCGGGGGAGGGACTAAAGAATCCGCGACAGGCCGGCTTTTTTGCCGCAAGCGCCTGCGGATTTTCCGATGTGGTGAAAGACCAGGATTAACGGGAGGCGCGCTTGGTCGAAACCGGCTTCGCCGCGGGCTTGGCGGTGGTGGCCTGCACCGGGCCTGAGTCCCATCCGCCGGCCGGGGCCGCCACATGGATAGCGTCGTCGGGCTGGGGCTCCGGCGTGAAGGTCTGGATCGCAAGCTTGGCCGCGGCCAGCGACTGGGCGTCGAGCCGCTTGGCGATATCGTCGCGCTTGCGGACGGAATCCGCATCGCCCTGCGCCGCCGCCAGACTGAACCATTTGAAGGATTCGGCGAGGTTCTGTTCGACGCCGATGCCGCGGGCATAGAGGATGCCGAGGTTGAACTGGCTGTCGGCGACGCCGCGGTCGGCGGCCTTGCGGAACCATTGCGACGCGTTCTTGTAGTTGGCGCCCTTGCCGCCGCCGTCGGCGTCGAGCACGGCCAGATTGTGCATCGCCTTGGCGTTGCCGCGCTCGGCGGCCTGCATGTAATAGCGCCGCGCGATATCGACGTCCTTCCTCACGCTGAGGCCCTTTTCATAGAGGGTCCCGAGCCGGAAGATCGCCGGCACCACGCCGGCCTGCGCCGCGCGGTCATACCATTTCGCGGCCTCGTCGAAATTCGCCGCCACGCCTTTGCCTTCGGCGAAGCGCAGGCCGATCTCGTAGGCCGCGGTCGGATCGCCCTTCAGCGCCGCGGCGCGCAGCACCGGTCCGCCGATCGCCTCGGGCAGCCGTTCGGTCGGCGGCACCTGCACCTGCAGGAGTTTGCGGCTGGCGGGCGCGGCCGGCTGGGCCGGAATGGCGCCGGTGATATCGGCTGAAGATACCGGCGAGGCGGCCGGCATCACCGCCTGCGGGATGGCGACCGAAGCAGCGCCGTCGGTGGCGCTGGTGGCGCCGGGCGCGGAGTTGTTGAACGACTGCCGGCCGATCGGCGTCGGCGAGGTCATCGAGGGCATGGCGGGCGCCGGCATCGCCGGCTTGGCGCCGCCATCCGCTGGCGCCTGGAGCGAAGGCGCCGGCTCGTTCGAACTCTCCATCGCCGGCATCGGCGGGGCGGTGCCGCTGTCGAGCAGCGTCATCGCCATCTTGAAGGTGCCGAGCACGATGACGACCACGCTCGCGCCGACCAGCAGCGAGCGGATCTTGGA
>JBAQER010000279.1:0-2051 GCA_049286845.1 Bradyrhizobium sp. | reverse complement strand
CATCCAGCCGGTCCAAAATAAAATGCCGTCCTTCGCTAAAACAACTCCTGGCCGTGCGCTTCGACATAGGCGGCAAGGCCGAGCGTGTGATCGCGCGCGCGCTTTTCCGCCAATTCGGTGTCACGCTCCTCGAGCGCTTCGATCATCGCCATGTGTTCGGGCAACGAGGTTGCGGTGCGGTCCGTTCGTCCGATGGTCAGTTGCCGGTAGCCGCGCACGTGCAGCAGGATATCGTTGGTCATATCGACCAGCGTCGGCGACTCCGAGAGCGAGATCAGCGCCTGGTGAAAGGCGATGTTGGCCTTGGAATATTCCTCGACGTGATCCTGCGGCAGGCGATCCTTGCCGAAATTCCTGAAGAAGTCGCGCAGCGCGGAAATGTCTTTCTTGCGCGCGGTCGTCGTTATCAACCGCGCGGCCATGCTCTCGAGCGCGGCCCAGGCGCGAATCATGTCGACGATCTCGCTCTTGGTGCGGCGCACGACGATGATGCCGCGGCGTGGCACGGTCTTGACGAAGCCGTCCTGCTCCAGCATCGCGATCGCTTCGCGGATCGGGGTGCGGCTGACGCCGAGACGTTCGGACAGCGCGCGCTCGTCGAGCATCACCGGCTCGGGCGTCGCGTAGATGTCCATCTTGAGGATCGCCTCTTTCAACGCCTCATAGGCCTTGTTCTTGAAGCTGGTCTCCGGCGCAATTCGGACGATCGCGATTTCTGCCTCAGCCATGGGGGGCGGCGCCTTGGTTGGTTTCCGTGTGGGCACGACTGGTCTCCTCCGTTGGGGAGACGCCTTTTAACAGAAGATTACCAAGAGAGTTTTTGGCATACCAAATACCACACTGTCAAGTTGACCGTGTTTTCAGCACTTCCGCCCCTTGCATCGGCTTGACAATCTTGTCTCTGGCATACCAAATGCCATAGGTGGTCGACCATGGCCACCCAGGAATACCGCAGCCAACGCGGACCCGCGTAAGCGATCATCGGGAACCTCGATTGAATCTGCGCCGGGAATTTGCAGTCCTGGCGCTCGCACGGGCTGCCAGCGAACCAAGAAACAGACGCCAAGGAGGGAAGCCAATGTCGAATTCCAAAGATGCGGTCCGCAAAATCCTCGATTCCGTCAAGGCGGACAAACGCACCTGCCTGACGGCGCCGGATGGCAAACTTGTGTGCGACGCCTACGGCATCCCGGTCCCGAAGGAGGGCGTCGCCAAGTCGGCCGCCGAGGCCGGCAAAATCGCCTCCGGCATGGGTTTTCCGGTGGTGATGAAGATCGTCTCGCCGAACATTCTGCACAAGACCGAAGCGGGTGGCGTGGTGGTCGGCGTCAAGACCGCCGCCGACGCCGAGAAGACCTACGACACCATTCTGGCGAATGCGAAGAAGTACAAGGCCGACGCCAAGATCGAGGGCGTCCAGGTCCAGCAGATGCTGGCCGGCGGCACCGAGGTCATCATCGGCTCCATCACCGACGGCTCGTTCGGCAAGCTGGTGGCCTTCGGCCTCGGCGGCGTGCTGGTCGAAGTGTTGAAGGACATCACCTTCCGGCTCGCGCCCGCGACCAAGGACGACGCCTTGTCGATGCTCGACGGCATCCAGGCCCATGACATGCTGAAGGGCGTGCGCGGCGGCGATCCGGTCAGCCGCGACGCGCTGGCAGACGTCATCGTCAAGGTGTCGCAACTCGTCAGCGATTTCCCCGAAATCGTCGAACTCGACCTCAACCCGGTATTCGCCACCAAAAAGGACGCGATCGCCGCCGACGTGCGCATCGTCGTCGATTTCGACTACAAGCCGCGTCCGGCGCCGCGCTCGAACGAGGAAATCGTCACCGCGATGAACCGCATCATGATGCCGAAGGCGGTTGCCGTGATCGGCGCCTCCGCTGAAGGCGGCAAGATCGGCAACTCGGTGATGAAGAATCTGATCAACGGCGGCTACAAGGGCGAGATCTATCCGATCCATCCGAAGGCCGCCGAGATTCTCGGCTACAAGGCCTACAAGAGCGTCAAGGATGTGCCTGGCGTGATCGACACCGCGGTGTTCGCGA
>JBAQER010000278.1:0-7520 GCA_049286845.1 Bradyrhizobium sp. | reverse complement strand
GACCTGCCGCTCAACCTTTCGCGCGAGATGCTGCAGAACAATCCGCAGCTGGCGCAGATCCGCAAGGCGGTGACCGGCCGCGTGGTGAGCGAACTGGAGGCGCTCGGCGACAAGGAGCCGGAGAATTTCGCGAAGATCTGGGAAGCGTTCGGTCCGGTCATCAAGGAAGGCATCTACGAGGATTTCGAGCGGCGCGAGAAGCTGCTGGCGCTGTCGCGCTTCACCACCACCGCAGGCGAGAACCGCTCGCTGAAGCAATATATCGCCGACCTCAAGCCCAACCAGACCGAAGTGTATTTCCTGGCCGGCGACAGCATCGAACGGCTGAAGTCCAATCCCAAGCTGGAATCGGCGGCAGCCCGCGGCGTCGAGGTCCTGCTGCTGACAGATCCGGTCGACGCGTTCTGGACCTCGGCACCGCTCGATTTCGAAGGCAAGCCGCTGAAGTCGCTGAGCCAGGGCGATATCGATTTCGGCCTGGTCCCGCTGCTCGACGAGCACAAGGACGAGCCGAAATCTGACGCCGACGAGGCTTCGATCATCGCCGTGATCAAGGCGACGCTCGGAGAGCGCGTCTCCGACGTGCGCGCCTCGCAGCGGCTGACCTCGAGCGCCTCCTGCCTGGTCGCCGGCAGCCACGGTCCGGACCGCGAGCTCGAGCGCCTCTTGGCGCGGCAAAACCGCGGCGCCGGCGCGAAGCCGATCCTCGAGATCAATCTCCGGCACCCGCTGGTGGCGGCGATCGCCGCCGACAACGCCGCCGCCGCCGCCGACCTGTCGTTCCTGCTCCTGGAGCAGGCGCAGATCCTCGACGGCGAATTGCCGGAGGACCCGGCGGCGTTTGCGGGCCGGCTCAACCGGCTGGTGCTGCAGGGGGTGGCGAAGGGCGGTTCGTCAGCCTCATGACCTGAAGATCACAGGCTCAAATCCTGTCCTCCCAACCAGCCTGGCTGCAGGCACCCCGCACCGGTGAACCGCAGCGGGCAATCAATTACAGACTCCGCGGTCCGTGCACGACAAGCATGCGGTTCTGGACTTCCTTAACGCCCGAAACCGCGGCAACGAGCTTACTGGCATCTTCCACGAGCGCGCTGTGAATCGCGATGCCGGTCAGGATCACCTTGCCTCCATTGGTCGTGGCTTCGACGCCGCTGACACCCGTTCCAACGCCGAAGCGTTCGCGAAGCCTGATACTAACGTGTGCTTGCAGGGCTTTGTCGTTGAGGATCGACCGGGAGTACTCGGTTTCGCGGAATTCCGGGCGCTCAACGATATCGCAAACGAGCTTCGCGCATGTCTCGATCGAGTTGCGATCGGTATTCAGTACCAGATCGTAGAGCGTGGAGTCCCCTCGGTCGACGCCGTAGGCGCTGTGCAAGGTGATCTTGTGGGCAGCATCGTTGCGTTCTATTTCCCGCCTTGCGGCGCTCCTGTCCATTCCATTGTTTCGCTCCATCACCGCCCGCTCGCGGACTTCCATGGGGGCACAGACGCGTATGCGCACCACGTGCGGCACGTCCCGCAGAACCACGCAGGCCCCCCAGCCGCGGATCAGGACGTTTCCCCGATTTGCCAGTTCGAGGATTTCCTCGGCCGTGTAGTACGCCAGGCGTTTGCTGCCGATCTGCAAGCGTTCGAGCAGCGTGGCGCCGCCTTCGAGAAGGTGATGGACGGCATCATCCTTTAGCTGCAAGTGCTCGGCGAGGTCATGCTCGACCAGATGGAAGAGAATATGCGTGAGGCCCAGCTGGTCGGCGACGCGTTGTGCAACCTCCCTGCCGCCGGAGCCCATTTCTCGCGTCATGGCTATGACAGGCATCATGTCCTCCTATGGTTTCGGCGATCTGCGCGCCGTTCGCATTCACAGTGTCATCCGGTCCAGGCGTAAGGGTCGGGACGTTTCGTGCGCAGTAACAGTTTCGCCAGCTCCATACCGATGAGCAGCGTGGCCGCGACTCCGGTCGCGACCAGCCAGTCCGGAGCCGACAGCGCCACCGTGTGGAACGCGGTCTGCAAGACCGGCACGTAAATCACCAGCGCGTGCGTGAACAACGAGAACGCCACCGCAAGAATCAGCCACTTGTTTTCGAACAGGCCGTCGAAGGCGCTGCGCCTGCGCGACCGGCAATTATAGACGTCGAACAGCTGGAACAGCATCAGGGTCGTGAAGGCCATGGTGCGCGCGCGCGCCTCGTCGGCGACATTCGGCACCGCGCCGGTTGCGAACAGGGTGAACAGGCCACCTGGATAGTAGGCGTCGAGCACGGCAAGCGTTCCGGCCGTCATCAGCAATCCGACGCAAGCGAGCCGGATCCAGTCTTCCGTCAGCAGCACGCCTGAGCCGCGCCTTCGTGGGTGGCGCATCATGACGTCGTGGTCCTTGGGGTCGATGCCGAGCGCGAGCGCGGGCGGTCCATCGGTGATCAGGTTGATCCAAAGCAGTTGGACGGCAAGCAGCGGCAGGAATAGCCCGGAGTCCGCGGACACAAGGCCGAGCACGCCGGCAAGCATCACGCCTGCGAACATCGTGAGCAGTTCGCCGGAATTGGTCGAGAGGAGATAGATCAGATACTTCTGGATATTGTCGTAGATCCCGCGGCCTTCCTCGATTGCCTTCACGATGCTGGCGAAGTTGTCGTCTGTGAGAACCATGTCGGCCGCCTCTTTCGAGACGTCCGTGCCGGTGATGCCCATGGCCACGCCGATGTTGGCGGTCTTGAGTGCGGGGGCGTCGTTGATGCCGTCGCCGGTCATGGCGACGATGTGGCCCCCGCGCTGAAGCGCGCCGACAATACGCAGCTTGTGTTCGGGGTCGACGCGGGCGAACACGCGCACCTGTTCGACGATTGCATCGAGTTCCGCATCGCTCATGGTGCGCAGATCGACGCCGGTCACGGTCCGCGTGCCAGGCTCGAAGATGTCCAGCTCACGGGCAATCGCTTCCGCGGTCGCCGGGTGGTCGCCGGTGATCATCACCGTGCGGATGTGCGCCCGCTTCGCCACGGCGACGGCGGCCCTGGCCTCGGCGCGCGGTGGATCGATCATGCCCACCAGCCCGAGCAGCACGAGGTCGTCCTCGATGCTATCGGGCAGTTCGATCGTCGTCGGCGCCTTGCCGGCGGTGGCCGCCCGCACATCGATGCCCAAAGCGGTGGCCTGGACGGTGCGCGTGGCGATGGCGAGCGTGCGCAGCGCCTGGCCGGCAAGCTCGTCGTTGCGCGTCGATAACGCGGAGCGACCTTGCTCGCTGAGCGTGGCGGGCTTGCCGTCTTCCCAGACAAAGTCGCATTTCGCGAACAGGACTTCCGGCGCGCCCTTCACGAATATGCGCAAGACGCCCGGATTGTCGGGATCCAGATGGACGGTG
The DNA here is from genome assembly GCA_049286845.1 of Bradyrhizobium sp. Lineage (GTDB taxonomy): Bacteria > Pseudomonadota > Alphaproteobacteria > Rhizobiales > Xanthobacteraceae > Bradyrhizobium. The sequence goes on along the minus strand of JBAQER010000278.1, from coordinate 4,153 downwards.
GTATGGCGCTTGCGTTCGGAGGTGAAGGGGATTTCCGCAATTCGGGGAAAGCGCGCCAACTCGGTTGCGTCGATATCGAACTTGCGCGCCGCGACGATCAGCGCGCCTTCCGTCGGGTCGCCCTGCACGCACCAGCGATCCTCGCTGTGCGCCAGCGCCGCGTCATTGGCGAGCGCCGCCGCGCGGAGTGCTTGCGCCGCCGCTTGGCGAACCGGCGAGGCTTTCGCAAGCGGTGCGCCGTCGACGGTGACGTCGCCTTCCGGGATGTATCCGCTGCCGCCGACCTCGACGAGCGCCCCCGCCGTAAAGATCGCCCGTACGGTCATTTCATTCCGTGTCAGCGTGCCGGTCTTGTCAGAGCAGATCACGGTCGCCGCCCCGAGCGTCTCGACGGCCGGCAGCTTTCGCACGATAGCGTGGGCGGCCGCCATGCGCCGCACGCCGAGGCTCAGCCCAACGGTAACGATTGCCGGCAGCGCCTCGGGAATCGCCGCGACCGCGAGTGCCACGGCGAACAGGATCAGGCCGAGAACCGCGTTCAGAGTTATGACCGGACTGCTGAGCAGCCCCGTCAGGAACACCACCGCGCAAATTCCAAGCATGATCACGGTGAGGCGCTTGCCGGTGCGGTCAAGTTCCTGCTGGAGCGGCGTCGGTACTTTCTCGGCGGCTTCCAGGAGACCGGCGATGCGTCCGACCTCGGTCCCCATGGCCGTCGCGACGACCACCGCGCGGCCACGGCCATAGGTCGCGACCGTGCTCGCGAACAGCATGTTGCGGCGGTCGCCGAGGCCCACATCGGCGTCGATAGGCTGCGTCTCCTTCGTCACCGGCACGCTCTCGCCGGTCAAGGCCGCCTCGTCGACGTGGAGATTGGCGCTTTCGATGATCCTGGCGTCCGCCGGAATCTTGTCCCCGGCCTCGACCAGCACGATGTCGCCCGGCACGATGCCGTGAGCCGGGATGCGTTGGCGCTCGCCGTCACGGATTACCGTCGATTCGGGGGCGGCCAGAGCCATCAGGGCGCGAACCGAGCGCTCCGCCCGCGCCTCCTGGAAATATCCAAGCAGGGCGTTCAATACGACGATCGCCAGGATGACGATGGCCTCGTAGGGCAGCGGGGTCTCGCGCGGGTCCTGCAGCAGCCACTCGATCCCCGAAATGACTGTCGCGACGAGCAGGATGATGACGAGGAAATTCTCGAACTGCTCGGCGAGCCGACGCCACCAAGGCGTTTCCGGTGCGCTCTTCAGTTGGTTCGGTCCGTACTGGTCGAGACGCCGTTGCGCCTCGGCGCCGCCCAAGCCGCGCGTCGCGTCGGACCCGAGCGCCGAGACGATCGATTCAACCGGCTCACGGTGAGGCGCTTTCGAAGCACTCCCGTCGGCCGCGATCAGCCCGGCCGGGTTTTCGTCGACGTCATTTTGCGGGCGCGTCTTGGTAAGGGTTTGCAGCATCGGAGTTCCTGTGCGCATGGGTTTCGGTGCGTTGGGTGGCGCGCAGGAACTGAAGTGAGGTTTGGACTTCGGCGGTCGCGGGACGTCCGGGGTACCCCGACCGCGGCATACGAGCTTCGATCAGCCGGACACCGTGCCTGATGGTGCCGGGAGCGATCTGCGTAACAGCGATGGACACCATTGCCTTGGGCATGGCGACCTCCGTCCAATGGAATTCAAGCCGTCACCCCCTGCCGGCGAGCCGTGACCGGCCGTCCGCAGAGCTTCCAACTTCAGTTCCTGGCAAAGGTCTTGCCGCAACGCTCGGTGCGTTGCCCATGCGGCCGGAGATTCGAAATCTCGTGCTGACGACCGCGTGGCGAGGCTACTCCCCTTTGGCGGGTAGTAGTTATCATTATAGGCTGCAAACGCGGAGATGCAAAGCCCTCTTCACGGCCTGACTGGACGCGTATCGGCCATTGCGTCCGTTCTGGATCAACGGCGAATTTGCGAATCCAGCCATGACCGAACTGGACAAGGTGACCCGGCCAAATCGCAGTAGTCGCGGCGCTGCGAACAGCGGGTAGAGTGGGGATCGATCAAACCGAAGCATTCTGCCCGCAAGCTCGCCTTGTTAATTAAATTGCGTTGGTTCGAACCGAATTCCAAAATCGGCCGTATCTGCCAGAGGGTTTGCATAGGGGCACTTCCACAGCCATGACCACACCCACCGGCCAAGACACCTTCTACGGTGGCATCCCGGTCTTTCGCGGCTTTTCCAGCCTGATGGACCCGGCGCTGTATTCGGCGCTGCCGGACGACTGGACCATCGGGATCGCCGATATCGTGGAATCGACCAGGGCGATCGCGCAGGCGCGCTACAAGGCGGTCAACATGGCCGGCGCCTCTGTGATCGCGGCGGTCGCCAATGCGCTGGAGGGGCGCGAGTTTCCCTTCGTGTTCGGCGGCGACGGCGCGAGCTTCGCGGTCGCGCCCGACGATCTCGAGCGCACCCGCGAGGCGATGGCGGCGACCGCGACCTGGGTCGAGGAAAGCCTGGACCTCGTGATGCGGGTGGCGCTGGTGCCGGTTGCGGCGGTGCGCGCACAGGGCCTCGACGTCCGCGTCGCTCGCTTCGGTCCGTCAGCCAATCTTTCCTATGCGATGTTCTCCGGCGGCGGCCTCGGCTGGGCGGAAGCCGCGATGAAGCGCGGCGAGTTCGCGGTGGAGAAGGCTGTGCCCGGCACCCAGCCCGATCTCACGGGATTGTCGTGCCGGTTCGAGGAAATTCCGTCCGCGCGCGGCCTGATCCTGTCGGTGCTGGTGATGCCTGCGCGCGATGCCGATCCTTCAGCCTTTCGCAAGGTCATCGAGAACCTCGTCGCGCTGGTCGAGCGCAGCCCGGATGCCGGGCGGCCGGTGCCGCCGGACGGCCCGCCGCTGAAATGGCCGCCGAGCGGCAACAAATACGAAGTCGCCGCGATGCGCGGCGGATCGCTGCTGAAGCGGCGCGCCTTCGTGCTCGCCAACACGCTGTTCGTCTATGTGATCATGCGCTTCGGCATCAGCGTCGGCGGCTTCGTGCCGAAGACCTATGTGCGGCAGGTGGTGGAGAATTCCGACTTCCGCAAATATGACGACGGATTGCGCATGATCCTCGACTGCACGCCGGAGCTGGAAAGCGCGCTGGCGAACGTTCTGGCCGCGGCGGCTTCGGCGGGAACCGTGCGCTACGGCCTGCACCGGCAGGACGCGGCGATGATGACCTGCTTCACGCCCTCGGCGCTGCGCAGCGACCACGTCCATTTCATCGACGGCGCGCGCGGCGGCTACGCCTCGGCGGCATCAGCGCTGAAAGCGATGGCGGCGTGAAAGTGTGTTTGTTCGGGTCCGGTGGCCTCATCCTTCGAGACGCGCGCAAATACGCGCTCCTCAGGACGAGGTTTGGGACCCTCATGGTGAGGAGCGCGGCAACGCCGCGCGTCTCGAACCAGAGGCCCGGAATGTGCGATCCCGATGACACGCGCCGCGAAATCCGGTGCTTCACCGGCACGCCGGATAGATCGCCGCGAGTTCGCGCCCGCGCAACAGCAGCAGGCGCGAGGTCAATCCGCCGCGGCGGCTGATCCAGCCCTGTACCGCGGAGGGATAGGCGGCCAGCACCAGCCTGGATGCGTCCGGCTCGGCTGAGATGCGGCCGCGCAGGTCGATCGATCGCGCGGCGTGGAACCCGAGCACCGCCCGGCGCGTCACGCAGATGCGGTCGTTCGGTACCGTGCTCAGCACCAGCGTGCAGGCCGACAGGCACGGCCCGTCGATCACGACGCGTTCGCCCGAGGCGCGCACGCGCTCGAACAGATCGAGAAACGGACCGACCTCGCCGCCCGGGCTGGAGAGGATACGGATCTCGGCCCCTGCCGGCGGCGAGATCATTGCCCACAGCACGGCTGCGAGAAGGATTGTTTTCATGACGGCCGATCGCATCATGAGCGGCTTCCCCAAAACGATCACGGATGAATTAAACAACCGCGATCCGCCGGACAAGGTTCCGTCATGGTCAACCGGCGCTGACGGCTAGAGCTTTTCCGTTCCGATTGAATCGGAACGGGGCTCTATCTTTTTGTCTTGACGCGTTTTCTTCACGCGAACCGGTATCCACTTCGCTTGAAAACGCTCTATAGCGGCAGGATTTCACCCACGCGCGTTCAGTGGGGTCA
>JBAQER010000277.1:0-23861 GCA_049286845.1 Bradyrhizobium sp. | reverse complement strand
TCACGGCCGCGACGGCGACATAATCGACGATATCGCCCGCCCGCAGCCGGGCAATCGCCTCGCTATTCCCGGCAACAGCGGCAGGCCGGAATTCGGGGAGCTTTTCGACGTCGATATAGAGCGGATTCAGAAACAGCCGGCTGTTCGGCGAATAGGGACTGCAGTCGCCGGGCCGGTCGTCAAACAGCACATGCAGCGGATTGAGCCCGATGCCGTCGGCGCCCAGACCCCCGGCCAGTTCGATCAGCTCTTCGAGGTCGGTGAAATCCCCGATCCCCCAGTTGCGCGCCGAGCGGACACCATAGAGCTGCACCGCCACCAGCCAACAGCGGTCGAAATCACCGCCAAAGGCCTTCGGCGGCGCGACCATCAGTGGCGCTTGCTCGCTGATGCCTGACGCATCGGTCAGATGCAGCCGGTACGAACCCACAGGCAGATCCTCGGGCCAGACGATGACGCGGTCATGGGTCTCGCCCTCCGCGATAACCTCAATGCCCGCAACGATTTTCCAGCGCAGCGGGAACGTGGCAGCCTGATTGAGTTCTGTGCGAGCGGGATGGCCTGACCGGATCACCACCGCCTGGCCCAGGAGGCGGCGCGGGACGCTGACCGGAAGGGCATCGAGGATGATTTTCAGCGCGGCCGCATCCGTGACACGCCGGTGACCCTGACCGTCCAGGAATTCGGTCTGGATTCCCAATTTTTTGGCTCTGGCGAAAAGGTCCATTCGGCACGCAGTTTGCACGCAACGGTGAAGGGCGTCGCGAAATTCTCTAAATGCAGGAAGAGGATAGCCGTGTTTAACTCTCTGGCGTCCCCGGCGTTCCCCGGGAACCAATGCCCGGCGAACGGCTTTGTATATATATGTCCGGAACGTCTCCTTTCCCGCTATCGAGACGGGACGTGTTTCCCATGTCACTGGCATCACCGTGAACAAAACAACTCAAACTGTCGAGAGCGCTGGCGGCGCTTTCCATATCGAGGATGTTTACCCGCTTGTCGATGCTGGCCGCTTCCCTGTGAAACGGATCGTCGGGGAGCGCGTCGAGGTCTGGGCGGATATCTATCGCGACGGCCAGGATGTGATTTCAGTGGCGCTGGTCTGGCGCCGCGAGCGCGACCGCGAATGGCGGCGCGCGCCGATGACCCATCACAGTAACGACCGTTGGGGCGGATCGTTCGTGCCTGACGCCCCCGGCCGCTACGTCTATGCGATCGAGGCCTGGACCGACGAATTCGCGACCTGGCGGCACGGCTTCGAGCTCAAGCAAAAGACCGGCGCCGACCTTCCCCTGGATGCGCTCGAGGGCGCGGGCATGCTGACCAAGGCGCAGGCCGGCGGACCTGCCGCATCCGCCTTGATCCTGCAGCAATGCGAGGATTTTCTGCAGACCGGCGACGCCGCGCCGCTGCTGACCGATGAATTGAAGATCGCCATGGCAGAAAGCCAGTTTCGGCCGGACCTGATGCGATCGCAATTTTTTCCGTTTGTCGCCGATAGGCCAAGGGCCCGCTGCGGCGCGTGGTACGAGATGGTGCCGCGCAGCCAGGGCAAGACGCCCGGCCACCACGGCACCTTCAAGGATTGTATCGCGCGGCTGGCTGATATCGCGGCGATGGGCTTTGACGTGGTCTGTCTGACACCGATTCACCCGATCGGCCTTACCAGCCGCAGGGGCCGTTATAACGCGCCGACCGCTGGTGAAGGCGAGCCGGGCAGCCCCTACGCTATCGGCTCGGCCGAGGGCGGTCACGATGCCGTGCATCCGGAACTGGGCACGCTTGAGGATTTTCGCGAGTTCATTGCCGCCTGCAAGGTGCTCGACTTGGAAATCGCGCTCGATTTCGCCGTGCAGTGTTCACCCGATCATCCCTGGCTGAAACAGCACCCGCGATGGTTCAGACGGCGGCCGGACGGCTCGCTGCGCTATGCGGACGCCCCGTCCGGGAAGCATCAGGACAGTGTCGATCCCGATTTTTCGTCGGAGGACGCCGGCGCCTTGTGGAATGCGCTACGCGACGTGGTGCTGTTCTGGATCGAACAGGGCGTCAGCATTTTCCGGGTCAAGGATCCCCACACCAAACCCTTCAGATTTTGGGAATGGTTGATCCACGAGGTTCAACTTCGTCACCCCGAGGCGATCTTCCTCGCGGAAGCCTTTACCCGGCCGAAGCCGATGAAAGGCCTCGCCAGGCTCGGTTTCACCCAGTCCTGCACCTACTTCATCTGGCGCACCCGGAAGTGCGAGCTGGAGCAGTATCTGGGCGAACTGACGGGTTATCCGGAGCGTGACTACTTTCGCCCGAATTTCTTCGTCAATACGCCCGATATCCTGCCTTATCATCTACAGAGCGGCGAGGCCTGGATGTTCAAGTCCCGTGTCGCGCTGGCCGCCACGCTGTCCAGCACTTACGGTGTCTACAGCGGGTTCGAGCTCCTGGAGCACGAGCCGGTTGCGGGCCGCGAGGAATATCGCGATTGCGAAATATACGAGATCAAGGTGCGCGACTGGGACAAGCCCGGCAATATCAAGCCCTATATCCGGGATATCAATCGCGTCCGCCGGCAAAACGCGGCGCTGCAACAAACAGCCAATCTTTGCTTCATTCCGGTCGAGGACGACAATGTCGTCACCTTCATCAAGGAATCCATCAACCAGACCAACAGCGTCATCGCCGCCATCGCGTTGTCGCGCGACGCACACGAATTCTGGTTACCGCTCGGCGACATCCAGGTCGGCATGGCCGACGACCGACGTAACGTCGCGGCACTCGAGAACGTGATCACCGGCGAACGCCACCCACTGGAGTGGGGCGGCATTCGGCTGCGGATCAATCCGATGAACGATCCCGCCCTGCTGTTTCGCTGTCTGGCGTAAGGGAGCGCCATGAACCTCTTGTCCTCCATCGATGCAACGGAGCTGCCGGTCCCCGCGCTGGATGGCGACGAGCTCTGGTACAAGGACGCCATCGTCTACCAGCTTCATGTCAAGGCCTTTGCCGACAGCAACAATGACGGGATCGGCGATTTCGCCGGCCTGACCGAGAAACTCGGCTACCTGCAGGATCTCGGCGTCACCGCGCTGTGGCTGCTGCCGTTCTATCCCTCGCCCGGCCGCGACGACGGCTACGACATTGCCGATTACGGCGCCATCAATCCCGATTTCGGGACCATGAAGGATTTCAGGCGCTTCATCGTCGAAGCCAAGCGGCGCGGCCTGCGGGTCGTCACCGAGCTCGTCGTCAATCACACATCCGACCAGCACCAATGGTTCAAACGCGCCCGCCGCAGCGACCCGAAGTCGAGCGCGCGCAACTGGTACGTCTGGAGCGACACCGACCAGAAATATCTGGGTACGCGGATCATCTTCACCGACACTGAAAAATCGAACTGGACCTGGGATCCGGAAGCCGGCCAATTCTACTGGCACCGCTTTTTCTCGCACCAGCCGGACCTCAATTTCGACAATCCGCGGGTGGTCCGCGCGATCGTGCAGGTGATGAAGCGCTGGCTCGATGCTGGCGTCGACGGCTTCCGTCTCGACGCCATCCCCTATCTGTGCGAGCGAGACGGCACCAACAACGAGAACCTGCCGGAGACCCATGCCATCATCAGGAAGCTGCGCGCCGAGCTCGACGCCTATGCCAAGGGCAAGGTGTTGCTGGCCGAAGCCAATCAGTGGCCGGAAGACGTGCAGGAATATTTCGGCCGCGGCGACGAATGCCACATGGCCTATCATTTCCCCCTGATGCCGCGAATCTACATGGCGATCGCCCAGGAAGACCGCTTTCCGATCACCGACATCCTGCGCCAGACGCCGGATATCCCGAACAACTGCCAGTGGGCGCTGTTCCTGCGTAACCACGACGAGCTTACGCTGGAAATGGTCACCGACGTCGAGCGCGATTATCTGTGGTCGACCTACGCCAACGATCCCCGCGCCCGCATCAATGTCGGCATCCGCCGGCGCTTGGCGCCGCTGATGGACAACGACCGGCGCAAGATCGAGCTGATGAACTCGCTGCTGCTGTCGTTCCCGGGCACGCCGATCATCTATTACGGCGACGAAATCGGCATGGGCGACAACATCTATCTCGGCGACCGCAACGGCGTGCGCACCCCGATGCAATGGTCGCCGGACCGCAATGGCGGTTTCTCCCGCGCCGATCCGGCGCGGCTTTATGCCCCGACCATCATGGACCCGGTCTATGGCTACGAGGCGGTCAATGTCGAGGCGCAGTCACGCAGCCTGTCGTCGCTGCTCAGCGCCACCAAGCGGCTGATCTCGGTGCGCAAATCCACCCTCGCCTTCGGCCGCGGCACCATGACCTTCATCCGCCCGGTCAATCGCTCGGTGCTGTGCTATGTCCGCCAGTATCAGGACGAAATCATTCTGTGCGTCGCCAACCTGTCGCGATCGGCGCAGGCGACTGAGCTCGATCTGTCTGCCTGGAAGGACCGCGTCCCGCTGGAGATGCTCGGCCGCACCCGCTTTCCGGCGATCGGCGAACTGCCCTACATGATCACGCTGGCGCCCTATGGCTTTTACTGGTTCCAGCTCAGGGAGCGCGACAGGTCGGAGCGTGTCGAACCTTCGGTGGTGCCGGAGTTCGAGACCCTCGTGGTGCCGCTGGGAGCGACCTGGATGTCGCTGGCGCGCACCCGCAGTGTGTTCGAGCGCGACGTGCTGCCGGGACATCTGTCGCGGACCCGCTGGTATCCGGAGCGTTCGCCGCAGGCGATCCAGCCAACCCTGACCTCGGCGATTCCATTCTGCGATATCGGCGACAACCGCCCCTGGCTCGCTTTCTTTGACGCGACGCAACACGGCGAGACCGCGCGCTACGTGCTGCCGATGCAGATCGAATGGGTGCGCTTCGACCGCGAGCGCTATAACCCTCACGCATTTGCAGCCGTTCGTCAGGGCGCTCGGGAAGGAACGTTGCTTGACGTTGCGACCGACCAGATCTTCATCGGGCTGCTGCTGCGCAACCTGCACGAAGCCCTGACCGTTGAGGAAAACGGCCTGCGCCTCGAATTCCGACCGACAGCCAGGCTTTCCGACAAGCCGATCAGACAGCCCGATCACATCCGTGCGGTCGAGACCGAACAATCCAGCAGCATGGCGCTGGTAGACAACGACTATGTGGTCAAGGTTTATCGCAAGCTCGAATCCGGCACCAACCCCGAAATCGAGATCGGCCGGTTTCTGACCGAGGTCGCGGGCTTTGCCAACACGCCGGCACTGATCGGCAGCGTCGAACTGGTCGAGGGCGACAACAAATTCGCAATTGCGATCGTGCATGCCTTCGTGGCAAATCAGGGCGATGCCTGGACCGTGACGTCGGCCTATCTTGATCGTTTCGTCGACGAGCAGCGCCTGCTGGCGAGTAGCCAACACGCGAGCGAAAGCGACGAACAGGTTCCCTATCTGCGTTACATGTCCCAGGCTGGACGACGCGTCGCCGAGATGCAGCTCGCATTTGCCGGCAATGGAGGAGGTGTCGATTTCGCGCCTGAAGCGACGCGGCCTGAGGACGTCCGGCGTTGGGTCGAACATGCCGTGACCCGCGCCGAACGGATCTTCGACGTCTTGAGGCAGCGGCGCGACACGATGAAGGAAGCCGATCGTCTGCTGGTCGAGCAGGTGTTGGCGCAACGCGAAGGCCTGCACGACCGCCTCAGCGCTCTGCTGCCGCCTGAAATCGACGGCCTGAATATCCGCCATCACGGCAATTTCAATCTCGCTCGGATATTGATCGTCAAGGACGATATCTTCATCATCGGTTTCGAGGGCGAGCCCCGCCGGTCGCTGGAAGAGCGTCGGCGCAAGGCGCCGGCGGCGCGCGATGTCGCAGCGTTGATCCGTTCTATCGACTACTCCGCCACGGCCGCGCTGGAGCGCGCGCTGAAAGTGGCGCCCGACGAGCACGGCAAGCTTGGTGCTGCGCTCGCGGAGTGGCGCGACCGTTCCGCGGCAGCCTTTCTTGCCGCCTACCGCGAAACCCTGACAAATCAGCGCCTGTGGCCGGCCGATCCGGCAGCGGCCGAGCAGATGCTGAAGTTCTTTCTGCTTGAAAGGACCTTCTATGAGATCGAATACGAACTAGCCCATCGGCCGGAATGGCTGCGCGTCCCACTGACCGGGTTGCTCAGAATATTGTCCGGGAATACCAACGAGGCCGCATGACCGAACTGTCCGCTGAGGCCTATGCGATCGTCGAAGGCCGCCATTCCGATCCCTTTCACTATCTCGGCTTGCATACCGAGGACGGCCAGACTGTGGTCCGCGCCTTCTTGCCGGAAGCGTCGAAGGTCGACGCGATCGACGAACATGGCGCAATGGCGGAGCTGTCGCGCATCCATGACGCCGGCTTGTTCGCTGGCGCGCTGCCGAACGGCTCCAGGCGCTACCGGCTGCGCGCCTGCTTCGGCGACACCGTGGTCGATCTCGACGACCCCTACCGTTTTCCACCCGTGCTGAGCGATTTGGATCTTTATCTGCTCGGTGAGGGCACCCATCAGCGGATCTACGACAAGCTCGGCGCGCATCCGATGACGCTGGACGACGTTCCCGGCGTGGCCTTCGTGGTGTTTGCGCCCAATGCGCGGCGGGTCAGCGTGGTCGGCGATTTCAATTTCTGGAATCCGCGGCGGCATCCGATGCGGGTGCGCGGCACCGGCTATTGGGAGCTGTTCGTGCCTCACGCCGCCGCCGGCGACCACTACAAGTTCGATATCATCGGGCCACAGGGCCAGCATTTGCCGCTGAAGGCCGATCCGCTGGCCTTTGCTGCAGAGCTGCGCCCGAGCACCGCGTCCATCGTGCTGGACGAGACCAAATTGCCGCGTCCGCGGCCCGCGCCATCAGGTGTCAACGCGCTGAGCGCGCCCGTCTCGATCTACGAGGTCCATCTCGGCTCGTGGCGGCGCAAAGGCGGCAACGAATGGCTGAGCTACCGCGAGCTGGCCGAGCAGCTTCCGCGCTATGTCAGGGATCTCGGCTTTACCCATGTCGAATTCCTTCCCGTCAGCGAGCATCCGTTCGACGGCTCCTGGGGCTACCAGCCGACCGGCATGTTCGTCCCCACCAGCCGGTTCGGAACACCGGCGGATTTTTGCGCGCTGGTCGACGCCTGCCATCGCGAAGGCTTGGGGGTGATGCTGGACTGGGTGCCCGGGCATTTTCCGGACGATCCGCACGGGCTCGGCCATTTCGACGGCACCGCGCTTTATGAACACGCCAACCCGATGCAGGGCCGTCACCTCGACTGGGGCACGCTGATCTACAATTACGGCCGCACCGAAGTCGTCAATTTCCTGGTGTCGAACGCGCTGTTCTGGCTGGAGCGCTATGCCATCGACGGGCTGCGCGTCGATGCGGTCGCTTCCATGCTCTATCTCGACTACAGCCGGCCTGCCGGCGGCTGGATCCCGAACAGACATGGCGGGAGAGAAAATATAGAGGCAATCAATTTTCTGCGCCGTTTCAATACCGAAGTGTTCGCGCGCTTTCCGCAGGCCACCACGGCCGCTGAAGAATCGACCGCATGGCCGCAGGTGTCGCGTCCGGTCGAATATGGTGGGCTCGGCTTCGGCTATAAATGGAACATGGGCTGGATGCATGACACGCTGAACTACATCGGCAAGGACCCGATCCACCGCAAATTCCATCACGGCGACATACTGTTCGGCCTGCATTACGCGTTCTCGGAAAACTTCATCCTGCCGCTGTCGCATGACGAGGTGGTCCACGGCAAGCACTCGATCCTGGGGCGGATGCCCGGCGACGACTGGCAGCGCTTTGCGAACCTGCGCGCCTATTACAGTTTCATGTTCGCCCACCCCGGCAAGAAGCTGATGTTCATGGGCTGCGAATTCGGCCAGGAGCGCGAATGGAATCACGACCGCGCGCTCGACTGGCATCTGCTCGAACAGGAGAGACACCTAGGCATCCAAAACCTGGTCAGGGACCTCAACGGACTTTACCGCACGCTGCCGGCGCTGCATGAGCTGGACTGCGATCCATCCGGCTTCGAATGGATTGTCACCGATGACGCCGCCGGCAATGTGTTCGCCTGGATCCGCAAGGGCGACGATGCCCGTGCCCGCTGCCTCGTCGTCATCAATTTTTCGCCGAATGTCTATTACAACTACCGCGTCAAGGTGCCGATCGCCGGCAAGTGGCGCGAGGTGCTCAATTCGGACTCCGCGCATTACGGCGGCAGCAATGTCGGGAACGTCGGCGAGGTAAAGGCGTCGGAGGGCCTCGTGCCCGAACTCAATCTCACCGTTCCGCCACTGGCCGCGATATTTCTCGTACCGGAAAGCTGACGCATGCGCCTGACAGCCGGAACGTCCTCTCGCCTCGGTGCAAGCTGGGACGGCCGGGGCACCAATTTTGCGCTGTTCTCCGCCAACGCGCACAAGGTCGAGCTTTGCCTGTTCGACAGCCATGGCCGCCGCGAACTCGAGCGCATCGAACTGCCCGAGCGCACCGAGGATGTCTGGCACGGCTATCTCAACGACGTCTCGCCCGGCCAGCTCTACGGCTATCGCGTTCACGGCCCCTATGAGCCCGAACATGGCCACCGCTTCAACGCCAACAAGCTTCTGCTCGATCCCTATGCCAGGCGCCTCGCCGGCCGGCTGGTCTGGAGCGATGCGCATTTCGCCTATCGCACCGGTAGCGCCCGCGAGGACCTGTCGTTCGACCGCCGCGACAATGCGCGCGGCATGCCGAAGGCCGTCGTGGTCGACGAGACCTTCAACTGGGGCCGGCGCGAAATGCGCCCCAACGTCCCCTGGGAAGACACCATCATCTATGAGGCGCACGTCAAGGGCCTGACCCAGAAGCGCGACGACGTGCCGCCCAGCCTGCGCGGCACCTATGGCGGGCTGTCGTCGCCGGCCATGATCGAGCATTTCAAGCGCCTCGGCGTCACCGCCATCGAGCTCTTGCCGGTCCACGGCCTGATCGACGACCGGGTGCTGGTTGAAAAGAAGCTGTCGAATTACTGGGGCTACAACACGCTGGCTTTCTTCGCGCCCGAGGCGCGCTACGCGCAGGACAATCCGCTCGACGCCTTCCGCACCACCGTGGCGCGGCTGCACGATGCCGGCATCGAGGTAATGCTCGACGTCGTCTACAACCACACCGCCGAGGGTGACCATATGGGCCCGACGCTGTCGTTCCGCGGCATCGACAACGCCTCCTACTACTGGCTGAAGCCGGACAACCCACGATTCTACGACGATTTCACCGGCTGCGGCAGCTCTGTCAACCTCACCCATCCGCGGGTGCTGCAGATGGTGATGGACTCGCTGCGCTACTGGGTCGATGTCTGCCATATCGACGGCTTTCGGTTCGACCTCGCCACCACGCTGGCGCGCGGGCCGAATGGCTTCGACCGCAACGCCGCCTTCCTCACCGCGATCCGGCAGGACCCGGTGCTGGCATCGGTGAAGCTGGTCGCCGAGCCGTGGGACCTCGGCTTGGGCGGCTATCAGGTCGGCGCATTTCCGTCGCAATGGTCGGAATGGAACGACCGCTACCGCAGCACGATGCGGCGCTATTGGAGCGGCGAAGGCAGCCTGATCGGCGAAGTCTCCCGCCGCATGACCGGCTCGTCCGACCTGTTCAACCATGACGGTCGCACGCAACGCGCCAGCGTCAATCACATCACGGTACATGACGGCTTCACGCTGGCCGATCTGTTCAGCTACAACGAGAAACACAATGAGGCCAACGGCGAGGATAACCGCGACGGATCCAACCACAATCACAGCAACAATTGCGGCCATGAAGGCCCGACCGACGACGAGGGCATCGTCGTGCTGCGCCGTCAGCTGCGGAAGAACCAGCTGGCATGTCTGTTGCTGGCGCAGGGGCTGCCGCTGATCCTGGCCGGCGACGAGGTCGGCAATTCGCAGTCCGGCAACAACAACGCCTATTGCCAGGACAACGAAATCGGCTGGGTGAGCTGGGACGGCCTTGGCCGCGAGGACGATGACCTCACCGACTTCATCGGCCATCTCACCGAACTGCGAAGGCGCTTTCCGCAGATCCGCGCGCACCACTGGCTCGAAGGGCGGCGCGTCGACGGATCCTACGGCGTGTTGTGGCTGACGCCGGCGGCAGACGAAATGGAGGAGCAGGACTGGAATTTTCCGGAAGGCCGGTTCCTTGCTTATGTATTGGGACCGATCGAGCATGGTCAGGCGCCGATCTTCATCGTGCTCAACGCCGCGCCCGAACCGATTGCGTTCAAGCTGCCGAAGATGGCGGAATACGCAAGCTGGCGGCAACTGTTGAACACCGCCGACGTCAAGCAGAAGGCCGCCGACTTCGCGCCGGGCAGCGAGACGGCGGCACCTCCCCGCTCGGTCCTCGCCTTTGCGGGGTCGGCATGAATGAGCAGCCATTCGGCGCCCGACTGACGGCGGACGGCGCGTCGTTCCGGCTTTGGGCGCCCGCGGCAAAGCGCGTCGATCTGCTGCTGGACAGACCTCATGCCATGCAGCGCGATGACAGCGGCTGGTATTCCGCCGATATCACCGGTGCCAAAGCCGGCGCACGTTACAAATTCCGGATCGACGGCGAGATCGACGTACCCGATCCGGCCTCCGCGTTTCAGCCCGACGACGTCTCCGGACCGAGCGAGCTGACCGATCATTCCAGCTACCGGTGGCGCGCGACCGGCTGGCGCGGACGTCCGTGGCAGGAATCCGTACTGCTCGAAAGCCATGTCGGCACGTTCACGGAGGAAGGCACTTACCGCGCCATGATCGAAAAGCTCGATCATCTCGCGGCAACCGGCATCACCGCACTGGAATTGATGCCGCTGGCGGATTTCGCGGGCTCCCGCAACTGGGGCTATGACGGCGTGCTGTGGTACGCGCCCGACAGCGCCTATGGGCGCCCCGACGATCTCAAGACCCTGATCGACGAGGCGCATCTGCGCGGCCTGATGGTGCTCCTCGACGTGGTCTACAATCATTTCGGCCCGGAAGGAAATTACCTCGGCCGCTATGCGCCCGCTTTCTTCACACAGGCGCAGACGCCCTGGGGCAACGTCGTCGACTATCGCGTGCCCGAGGTGCGCGCCTTCGCCATCGGCAACGCGCTGCACTGGCTGCGCCAATACCGCTTCGACGGCCTGCGGCTGGATGCGGTGAATACCATCGCCGAACCGGGCGGACTCTCGCTGCTGCACGATCTCAGCCGCGCGGCCGGAGAGCTCGCCGAGGCGACCGGCCGGCACATCCATCTGGTCGTCGAAAACGGCGATAACCGCGCGAGCCTGCTGGATACGGGGCAAGACCCGTCGCGCGGCAAATACCGCGCGCAATGGAACGACGATTATCATCACGCCTGGCACGTTTTCCTGACCGGCGAGAGGCAGGGTTATTACGGCGACTACACGACATCTCCGCTGCGGGACATTGCGCGGGCGCTCGGCTCCGGCTTCGTCTTTCAGGGGGAGGCCTTCGCGTTTCTGGGCGGGCGGCCGCGCGGCGAATCCAGCGGCACACTTTCCCCCATTGCCTTCGTCAACTTCCTGCAGAACCACGACCAGATCGGCAACCGCGCGCTCGGTGACCGGCTCGAAAGCATCGTCGATGGCCGCGCGATCGAAGCCGCTTTGGCGGTTACCTTGCTCGCGCCTGCGATCCCGATGCTGTTCATGGGCGAGGAATGGGGCTCGAAAGCGCCGTTCCCGTTCTTCTGCGATTTCAAGGGCGATCTCGCCGAGGCGGTGCGCAAGGGACGGCGCAGGGAGTACGACTGGGCCTACGCGGCCTATGGCGACGACGTGCCCGATCCCCTGGAACAATCGACGTTTCAATCCGCGGTGCCGGATTGGCAGGCGTGCAACGAGGAGCCGGGACAGACGCGGCTGGCGCTGGTGCGGAACCTGCTCGCGACCCGCCACCGCGAAATCGTCCCGCGGCTGGCAGGCGCGGCGTTCGGCGAGGCGCATGCGGCGGACAACGGCTTGCTGACGGCAAGCTGGCGCATGGGCGACGGCGCGACCCTCCGGCTCGAGGCCAACCTGTCGCCCGTTGACATCACCCGCCAGCGAAGCGCGATGGACGGCGCCGCCATCTGGGGCGGCGAGACCGGCGAAGTGCTTCCGCCGTGGTCGGTGTTCTGGCGCCTTGCTGCGGGGTAACACCGCGCCAATCAATCCTTCTTGGTCAGCAGCAGATTGCCGCGTTGTTTGATCGCGGCCTGCGCTACTTCGGCAAACCGCTGCAGCAGCCAGGGCAGCGTGACTTCCAGCCGGACATGATCGTCGGCGACATCGATATGGCCCGAGGCCGCCTGCCCGAGCGCGCGGATGCGGAAGATCATGCGGTCCTGCTCCCATCGCTCCTCATCGACTTTCAACACCGGCACGCTGGACGCGGCCCGTGTCAGGCCCGCCTTGAGGCGGCGCACCGCCTCTTCGCGGCCAAGCCGATGCGGAATCGAAACGATGAGTGGTGCGGACATTTTCTATCCCCGAATGACAATGGTTAGATCTTCTCCGCCAACTTCTTCATCGCGACCTTGATCGACGATGCCGCGTCATCGTAACCCTCCCATGCCTTTGTTCGCGCGAGCAGCGCCGGCACCGTGCGCACCGTGTAGCGTTTGGGATCGAGATCGCCGCGCACCTGCGGCCAGGTCAACGGCATCGAGACGGTGGCGCCTTCGCGCGCCCGCGGCGACAGCACCGCGACCGCAGTGGCCAGGCGGTCGTTGCGGAGATAATCGAGGAATATCTTTCCGCTGCGCAGCTTCTTCGACATATTGAGCAGATAGCGTTCGGGATCTTCGTTCGCCATCCACTGGCAGACGCCAAGCGCAAAAGCCTTGGCTTCCTTCCAGGTCACCTGGTCTTTCGCGCCACAGGCCAGCGGCGTCACCACATGCAGCCCCTTGCCGCCGGTGGTCTTGCAGAAGCTTTCCAGGCCGAGAGCGGCAAGATGCTGCCGCATGTCCCTGGCCGCCTCGATGACGTCGGAGAACTCGACTTCCGGCGCGGGGTCGAGATCGAACACCAGCCGGCCGGGCACGTCAGGCATATCAGGCGCGCAGTTCCAGGGATGTAACTCGACGCCGCCGAGCTGCGCTACCGCCGCGAGGCCTTCGACGCGATCGATCTGCAGATATGGCTTGCGGTCGCCGGAGACCTTGACAAGCTCCAGCAGGTTCGAGGTGCCGGGCATCGCGTGGCGCTGAAAGAATTTTTCCCCCTTGATACCGTCGGGGGCGCGCACAACCGAGCATGGCCGCCCCTTCAGATGGCCGATCATCCAGCCGCCGACCGCCTCGAAGTATCTGGCGAGATCGAGCTTGGTCACGCCCTTGCCGTTGCCGGCGTCCGGCCACAGCTCCTTGTCCGGCTTCGAGATGATCACGCCCATCACCTCGGCGGACCTGCCCGCCGACACGGACCGCACCTTGCCGGGATGGGCCGCGGCTTTGCCGGAGGGGTTGGCAATGTTCACCATGGCAGGCGTCTCCGCCTCGATCTCATCGGCCGGCTTGTCCTGGCGCAGCCCCTTGAACGCAGCCTGCCGTATATTGCCCTCACTGGTCCAGCCGGCGAACTCGATCTCGGCGACCAGTTCGGGCCTCAGCCAGTGCACGTCGCGGGTCTTCTTCGGCGCATCCTTGCCGCCGAACGGGTTCTCGTCGGAGCTTGCCGCCTTCAGCGCCGGCATGATCCGCCGCAGCGTGTCCTGACCGAAGCCGGTGCCGACGATGCCGACAAAGGCGAGATGATCGCCGCGATGGACGCCCGCCATCAGCGAACGGAATTTGCCGTTGGTCGTTTTCCAGCCGCCGATCACGACCTCATGCCCGGCGCGGCACTTTGCCTTTGTCCAGCTCTCGGAACGCCCGGAACGGTAGGGCGCGCTGAGCCTCTTCGAGACGATGCCCTCCAGCGACAGCTTGCGCGCCGACTGCAGGATGGCGTCGCCGCCGGTCTCGAAATGCTCGACATAGCGGATCAGGTTGCTCTTGCCCTTCTGGACCCCCAGCAATTCCTTCAACTGCTCTTTCCGCTGGCCGAGCGGCACGCTGCGAAGGTCCTCGCCGCCGGCAAACAGCAGGTCGAACGCGAAGAAGATCAGGTTGTCGGTCTTGCCGTCGGAGATCGCAGCCTGCAGCGTGGAGAAATCCGGCACGCCGTTGTGGTCGAGCGCGACGATCTCGCCGTCGATCAGTACATCGGGCAGCGCGCTGCCTTCCTTGCCGATCGCCTTGAACTTGTCGGTCCAGTCCAGCCCCTTGCGGGTCTTCAGCGTGGCCTTGCCGCGCTCGACACGCAATTGCACCCGGTAGCCGTCGAACTTGATTTCGTGGCACCAGCCCTGCGAGTCCGGCGGACGCTCGACCAGGGTGCAGAGCTGCGGCGCGACGAAATCTGGCATCGCGGCGACTTTCTTGCCCTTGGTCATGGCGAGCGCCTTCGGCGATGCGCCTTTCCTCTCCGCGCGCGCCTCGGCCGCACTTCCCTTGTTCGAATCCCAGACCGCATCGGCCTTGCCGCGGCCGGCCTTGGCCAGCATGAACGGTTTCGGTGCCCTGCCCTTGCCGGCCGCGATCTCCGCCATCGTCCGCCCCGACGCGACCGATCTGTCCTCGTCCATGATGCTGTTGGCCTTGCCCTCCTTGGCGAACTCGTCACGATGCTTGATCAGCAACCAGTTGGTGCGGGTGCCGCCGTCGCGGTCGTGGCGCATGCGCACCAGCACCCAGCCGCCGCCGAGCTTGCCGCCGTGCAGGGTGAATTTGAGGTCGCCCTTCTTGAATCCCTTTTCCGGGTCGTCGGATTCCCAGGTGCCGCGATCCCAGAGCTGCACGGTGCCGCCGCCATACTGCCCCTTCGGGATGGTGCCTTCGAAATCGCCATAATCGAGCGGATGATCTTCCACCTCGACCGCCAGCCGCTTGTCGTGCGGATCGAGCGAGGGCCCGCGCGCCACCGCCCAGGACTTGAACACGCCGTCGAATTCGAGCCGGAGGTCGTAATGCAGCCGGCTGGCGGCGTGCTTCTGGATCACGAACCGCCGCTGCTTCGAAGGCGCGACCTCGACCTCGCCCGAAGGCTCGGCGGTCTTTTCGAAGTCGCGCTTCTTCCGATAGGTGGACAGGCTCTTGGGGGGCACGGATCGATCCGTTTCGCGCCGGGACATGCCGGAGATTGTAATGCCCCGCCGCGCCTATTGAGAGAAAATAATTGGCACCGTTGAAGATTGTTCCCGGGCACGGGTGTTGCTCATTGCATGATGATCGGACATCCGGGCGTCGTGGTTCGAGACGCGCGGCGTTGCCGCGCTCCTCACCATGAGGCGTTAGAACATGAGGGGTTAGAACCTCGTCCTGAGGAGCGCTCGGCGGCGCAATTGCGCCGCTGACTTGCGCGCGTCTCGAAGGATGAGGCCACCGCACTCTCACAAACACGGCTTCGCGATCTCGCGGCCTGAAATGCCCGAGCTTTGCTGGAAATTTCCGCCCCCCTCCATTCAGAGGGCGCAGGGAAGACCGGGTGCGCGCTGCACCCGCGGTCTCGTGTGCAATGAATGCACGAGAAAACGCACACGAGCATACAGGTTCAGCGGAGGCAATCCGGCCTTCCCTGCGCAATGGTTTTACGGCTTACTCCGCGCTCTCCCCGGCGATCAGGATTTGTTTGTCACCGTCGCCAAGCGGATATGGCGTGCCTGCACCCGGTCGGGCCGGCATGCCTCCGCCGGACTTGACGCCAACCCAGAGGCGTCAGGACCACACGGCTTCACCGTACGCTGCAACATCGTTCGTCAGCACACCGTCTCATCGCTCACGGATTTGAACCCACCCTGCGATCACTTGCGCGCCCGACGCTGCCGCGTCCACCGCATCCCATCCCAACGTCCGTGACGATCGCGATACGCCCCTCATCCGGGACGGGATGGCGGAATCAATAATGGTGTTTCTACCTAACGGCGAAGCGATTTATTTTTTGAAATGGGGCTGGACAGGGTGTTTGAAAAACGACCCGACGGGCAAATCAGATGGGCGGTTCAGCTCGCGGTTGGGGACGGAGAAATCATCTGCGGTTGCCGTGGCCAAGACTGCAGCGGCAGTGTATCAGGGGCGGCAAATTGCACCGTCGAACCCCACGGATAAGCGGCTTGACCCAGAACCCGACCATCAAACCCTTCCTCGAAGTGCTTTCCGGGCGCAGGCAGCCGGTTCCGCCGATCTGGATGATGCGGCAGGCCGGCCGCTATCTGCCGGAGTACCGCGAATTGCGCGCCAAGGCCGGCGGCTTTCTCGACCTGTGCTTCACGCCGGAATATGCCGCCGAGGTGTCGCTGCAGCCGATCCGCCGCTTCAACTTCGACGCCGCGATCATCTTCTCGGACATCCTGGTGATCCCTTACGCGCTCGGCCGCGACGTGCGGTTCGAGGCCGGCGAAGGCCCGCGGCTCGATCCGCTGGATACGCCGGACAAGGTCGGCACGCTGGCTTCAAAGGGCGACTTCACCAAGCTGGAGCCGGTATTCGAGGCGCTGCGCCGCGTGCGCCGCGAACTCGATTCCAAAGTCGCGCTGATCGGTTTCTGCGGCGCGCCGTGGACGGTCGCGACCTACATGGTGGCCGGACAGGGCACGCCGGACCAGGCGCCGGCGCGGATGATGGCCTATCGTCATCCCGAGGCGTTCGCGAGAATCATCGACGTGCTGGTAGAGAATTCGATTCAGTACCTGCTCGGACAGCTCAAGGCCGGCGCCGACGTGCTGCAGATCTTCGACACCTGGGCCGGCGTCCTGCCGCCGCGCGAGTTTCAGCGCTGGTCAGTCGAGCCGACGCGGCGTATCGTCGAGGGTGTCCGCAGGCAGGTTCCGGACGCAAAGATCATCGGCTTTCCCCGCGGCGCCGGCGCGTTGCTGCCGGGCTATGTCGAGGCGACCGGCGTCGATGCCGTCAGCATCGACTGGGCGGCCGAGCCGTCGCTGATCCGCGAGCGCGTGCAAACCAAAGTCGCGGTGCAGGGCAATCTCGATCCACTGGTGCTCATCGCCGGCGGCGAAGCGCTCGACCGCGCCATCGACGACGTGCTGGCGAATTTCGCTGGTGGCAGGCTGATCTTCAATCTCGGCCATGGCATCCAGCCGGAAACCCCGATCGCGCATGTCGAGCAGATGGTGAAGCGGGTGCGGGCGTATAAGGGGTGAAGCTCCTCATCCTGAGGAGCGCGCTCTTGCGCGCGTCTCGAAGGATGGCCGCGCGACCGGTGCAAGCTCATGGTTCGAGACGCGCGAAGACGCGCTCCTCACCATGAGGTAACAGCCGTCTCACTCGTCATACTCGATCACTCTGGCCGGCTGCGCTCGATAATGTCGGCAGCACCCTTGGCCAGCAGTTCCAGGCCGACGGCGCGGCCGAGTTCGCGCGGGCGGTCGGCCGGGCCTTCACGCGTGACTTCGATGAACTGCCCGCCGGCTTCGTCCAGCACCGAGGCGGTCAGCGACATCTGCGCGCCGTCGATCGAGGAGAAGCCCGCGATCGGCGAATTGCAGTGGCCGTTGAGCACCCACAACACCTCGCGCTCGGCGTCGCAGGAAAGATGCGCCGCAGGATCGTCGACCAGGGCAAGATAGCGCCGCGTCTGCCAGTCGCTCGCGGCGCATTCCACCGCGACGATGCCCTGCCCCACCGCCGGCAGCATTTCCTGCGGCGTGAAATCATGGGCGATCCGGTTTGAAAGCCCGACGCGCTCCAGCCCGGAGCGCGCCATGATCAGGGCGTCGGCGGGGCCGACCTCGCCGCCACCCGGCAACCGCTGCATCTCGCGGTTATCCAGCTTGCGGACGCGGGTGTCGGCGGCGCCGCGAAAGTGTACGACCTCAATCTCCGGAAACAGCCGCCGCGCATAGGCGGCGCGGCGCACCGCGTTGGTGCCGATCTTGAAGCCCTTGCCGCGCGAACGCCTGATGTCCTCCAATGATACGCCTTCGCGCAGCACCAGCGCATCGGTCGGCCGGTCGCGCGACAACGTCGCGCCGATCACCAGCCCCGGCGTGTCCTCGTTGCCCGGCATGTCCTTGAGCGAATGCATCGCGGCGTGCAGCCGGCCGGCCCTGACCGCCGCGCGAATTTCGGCGACGAAGGCGCCGCCCTTGCCGCCATGCATCAACAGCTTGCTGGTCTGGTCGGTATCGCCGACGGTCTCGAACTTGACGATTTCGACGTCGAGATCGGACGCCGCCGCCGTCAGACGCCGCGCAATCTCCTCGGTCTGGGCAAGCGCCATGGTGCTCTTACGCGTGCCGATACGCATCGAAACTGCCACCACCGCCGCTCCATTCGCTCCGCCGCCGTGCAAACCCCGGCCGGCCGGCTCTTCTTATAGAGAAATCCCCCTATATAGAAATCCCTTGCGTCACAAATCGAGGTCGCCGGCCATCAGCCGCTGGGCGATCATCCGGGTCAGGATTTCGTTGGTGCCATCGGCGATGTTGACGATCCGCAAGTCCTGCCACGCATGAACGAGGCCGACTTCGTTGGTCAGGCCCATGCCGCCATGGGTCTGGATGGCGCGGTCGACCGCGCGGAATCCGGCCTGCACCGAATAGGCCTTGGCCATCGAAAGCTCTTTTAGGGCCTTGTCGCCGCGATCGAGCAGGGTCGCGGCATTCAGCCCCATCAGATGCGCGGCATGCAGTTCGGTCGCAGACTCGGCCAACGGGAACGAGACGCCCTGATATTCGGAGATTTTCGCGCCGAACGCCTCGCGCTGCTTGGCATAGCCGATCGCCATTTCGAGCGCCCACCGGCCCTGCCCGACCGCGCGCGCGGAGTTATAGACCCGCCCGAGCGACACGCCGTACAGCGCGATCTTGAAGCCCTGGTCGAGTTCGCCGACGAGCTGCCACGGCTCGACCTCGACGTCTTCCAGCACCAGCGCGCCCTCGTGGCCGCCGGCGTGCCCGAACAGGCGAACCACGCTTTCCACGATGAAGCCGGGGGCATCGGTCGGCACCAGAAACGCGCTGATGCCGCCGGCCTTGCGGGCGGCCTTGTCGGCGTCGGTGATGGCAAAGACGATGCACCATTCCGCTGTGGGTGCGTTGGTGGTCCAGAGCTTGCGGCCGGAGATCTTCCAGCCCCGGGCGGTCTTGACGGCGCGGGTCTTGATCATGCTGGCGTCGGAGCCGGCGCCGGGCTCGGACAGGCCGAAGCACATCGAGGATTCGCCTGATATCATTCCCGCCAGACATCGTGAGCGGGCTTGCTCGGTCGCCTGCGTCAGGAGCCGGCTCGGACCGAACGCCCAATGCGCGATCACCCAGGGAATGACGACGCCCTGGCCGCCGAGCCGGCGATAGATCGCCTCCCAGGCAACGTAATAGGCGAGATGCCCGAGGCCGCCGCCACCGATTTCGACCGGCGCGCACATGGCGTAAAATCCGGCTTGCGCCGACAGCACCCTGATGTCGCGGATCAGCTTGCGTGCGTCGGGCGAATACCGCCCGCTTTCGTCATACAGCCGCCGCTGATCTTCCAGCAGCGCCCGGCTCCGCTCGATCCGCGGCGCCACCTGCGCCTCGACGAAGCGCAGCACGCCGTCGCGCACGTCCACGACATCTTCGGGAAGATCGAACGCGACACCACCCATCGGAAAACACCCAGTCTGGTTCACCTTGCGAATTCCCATCACCAAAGCGCAACACCGCGCCATCGGCAATAGCGGCGACAGGCGGTCATTTCGTGCACAAGTGCCGCCTCTGCGATGCGTCCAGCGCAATGCTCCGCCAAATGCCTATTTACAAGCCGCGCACAACGCTGCTTTGCTCCTTTCCAAAAGCAGGGAGAAACAACAATGACCGTTACTCGCCGGACCTTTGGAATTGCGGCCGCCGGAATATTGCTCGGCCCGATCGCCGCGCCCTACATCCGCAAGGCGAGTGCGGCAAGTTCGACAATCCGAATCGGCGTCGTCAACTCGATGAGCGGCGGTCTCGCCGCCTACGCCCAGGAAGGCCAGCCCGCCTTCGAATACGTCATCAAGAAGATCAATGACGCGGGCGGCATCAAGAGCAAGGGCGGCGCCAAGATCGAGCTCATCCAGGCCGACGACACCAGCCAGCCGGCGCGGACGGCAGCGGAAGCCCGCAGGCTGATCACCGAAGAGAAGGTTCACCTGCTGACCGGCACAATCCTCAGCGCACAGATGCTGGCGCTGACGCCGGTGCTGGACGAACTCAAGATGCCGACGCTGTCGGTCTGGGCCGGCGGCTCGCATTCGAACTACATGTTCACCCTGGGCTACCCCTACGATCGCGGCTATGCGCAGACCATCCATGACTTCGTTGTGTTTCTTCGCGACGCGAACAAATTCAACATCAAGACGGCCGTCATGGGCTATTCGAACTACGAGGCCGGACAGCAGGTCAACCAGTTCCTGACGCAACGGCTGAAAGCCAGCGGCATCGAAATCATCGGCGAAGCGCCGCTCGACACCCGGGCGCAGGACCAGACCGCGGCCATGATCCGGATCCGCTCGCTGAAGCCCGATATCGTGGTCGGACTGGTGACGCCGCGCGACGGCATCCTCCTGCATCAGGCCCGCTACAATCTCAACTACCACGGCAGCATCTTTTGCGGCGGCACCGGCGGCTATTCGGACCTGTCGCTGTGGAAGGATCTCGGCCCTGAAATCGGCAAGGCGGTGCTGACCAAGAATCTGTACGGCATGACCGGCTTCAGCCCGGGCGCCAAGATCGACTCGATGCAGAAGATCATTGCCGAGCTGCGCGACGTCGCCAAACTCAGCAAGATCGGCCAGGGCGCCATTCAATACGCCCAGGCCGCGCGCGTGCTGCAGCAAACCCTGGAGAATGCCGCTTCGCTCGAACGCGACGCGCTGCTCGACGCGTTCAAGAAAGTCAGTATTCCGTTCGGCGATCCCAACCTCTACATCTCGAAGCCGAAGGGCCTGCAGTTCGCAGACGACCGCCTGCTCAAGGACGGTTCGGCGATGTTCATCCAGTGGACGCCCGAGCAGGAACAGCAGGTGATCTTCCCGAAAGAGTTCGCGCAGACCGCGCCCCGACCGCGGGTCTGAGACGACAGTGGCATTTCTCGAAGTAACCAATGTCACCAAGCGCTTCGGCGGCCTGGTGGCGTTGAACGCAATCAGTTTTTCCGTCGCCAAGGGCGAGATCCTGGGGATCATCGGCCCGAACGGCGCCGGAAAGACCACGCTGTTCAGCGTCATCTCCGGCTTCATGCCGCCGAGCGAGGGCGACGTTCATTTCGACGGCGCCGCGATAACAGGCATTTCGCCTGATAGGCTGGTGCGCCGCGGCCTGATCCGCAGCTTCCAGATCGTGCAGACCTTTGCCGACATGACGACGCTCGATGTGGTGACGACGGCTGCACTGGCGCGGCGGCCGGTCCGCGAGGCCATCGATTACGCCGCGCATGTGCTTAACCGCGTCGGCCTCGGCGGCAAGGAGAACCTGACGCCCGCGACGCTGTCGCTGCAGGACAAGAAGCTGCTCGAACTCGCCAAATGCGTCGCAACCGATCCACGCTGCATCCTGCTCGACGAAGTGATGGCCGGCCTGACGATGGCGGAAACGGCTGCGCCGATGGCGATCATCCGCGAACTCAACAGCCAAGGCGTCACCATCGTGATGGTCGAGCACGTGATGCCGGTCATCATGCGGCTCGCCACCCGGATCGTCGTCGTCAATTTCGGCGAGAAGATCGCCGAAGCCACGCCCGACGAAATCGTCAAGGACCAGAAAGTCATCGATGCCTACTTCGGGGAGCACCTCGATGCTTGAGATCGACCATCTGGTCGCGGGCTATGGCGGCGTGCCCGTACTGAACGGAGTCTCGGTCAAGCTTTCGGCGGGCGAATTCGTCGGCCTGCTCGGCGCCAACAATGCCGGCAAGACCACGCTGATCAACAGCCTGTCGGGACTGGTGCCTCCGATGTCCGGCCGCATCCGCTTCGAGGGCCAGGATATCACCAACCTTTCGCCGCGGCAGCGGGTCGAACTCGGCATCGTCCAGGTGCCCGAAGGGCGAATGGTCTTTCCCGAAATGAGCGTGCGGGAAAACCTCTTGCTCGGCGGCATCAACGCGCGCGCACGGCCGCACCGGCCGCGCCAGATGGAGCGCGTGCTCGAACTGTTTCCGCGGCTGCAGGAACGGCTGGCGCAGCACGCCGGAACGCTGTCCGGCGGCGAACAGCAGATGCTCGCGATCGGCCGCGGGCTGATGGCCGAAGCCAGACTGCTGATGATGGACGAACCCTCGCTCGGCCTGTCGCCGCTGTTCGTGCAGTACATCTTCGAGATCATCGACAAACTGCACGCCAACGGATTGTCCATCCTCCTGGTCGAGCAGAACCTGATGCTGACATTGCGCCACGCGCAGCGCTGCTACGTGCTCGAGCGCGGACATATCGCGGTCGAGGGAACGGCCGACGTGGTCCGGGACGATCCGCGGACGCGCAGCGCCTATCTCGGGCTTTGACGGGGGCATGACACGTGACTGAACTTTGGCAGGCGCTGGCGCAGGGAGTGTTGATCGGGAGCACTTACGGGCTGCTCGCGCTCGGCATGGGCCTCGTTTACGGCGTGAGCGGCGTGGTCAATTTCTCGCACGGCGATTTCATTTCGCTCGGCATGTTCATGTGCCTTGCGCTCTATTCCGCGCTGTCGCTCGACCCCTACGTATCGGCGGTCATCACCATTCCCGTGATGACGGCAATCGGCGCGGTGGTTTACCGCTTCCTGATCCGGCCGATGGTCGGGCACCAGTTCCTGATGATCGTGCAGCTGACGCTGGGCTTGAGCCTGGTGCTGCAGAACGGCATCCTGATGGTGTTCGGCGGCCAGCCCGCCCGGACGCCCTCGATGGTTGAATCCAAGCTGATCATTCTCGGCGAGATCGTGCTGCGGGTGCCGCATCTGATCGCCTTTGCCGTATCGTTCGCGCTCGCCATCGGCCTGTACGCGATGCTGCGCTCGACCGATTTCGGACGCTCGATCCGGGCGGTCCATCAGAATGCCCATGCGGCCTCCCTGATGGGGATCGACGTCGGCCGCGTTCAGGTCCTCACCTTCGCGCTCGGCATCGGCATTCTGGCGCTGGCGGCCGCGCTGCTGCTGCCGGGCACCCCGATCCAGCCGAGCCAGGGGCTTCGTTATACCGTGATCACGCTCCTGGTGGTGGTGCTCGGCGGGATGACGAACTTCGTCGGCATCATGCTCGGCGGGCTGGTGATCGGAATTTCCGAGGCCTTCGGCACGATCTATCTGTCCGGCCCGCTCGGCCTCTTGATGCCCTATATCATCTTCGTGGCAATCATGCTGTTCCGCCCGCAGGGACTGACCTGGAGTTCCCAGCGATGAGGGAGGAATTCTTCAAGACCCTGATGTCGCCGGTCTGGCTGGGCGCGCTGGTGCTCACCGCACTGCTGCCGTTCGTGCTATCGAGCTATTATCTGCACATCGTGACGCTGTCGCTGGTCTATGTGGCGCTGGCCTCGTCGTGGAACATCGTCGGTGGCATGGCCGGCCAGATCTCGATGGCGCACAGCCTGTTCATCGGCATCGGCGCGATGCTGTCGAGCGCGCTGCTGCTCAAGCTCGGCATCAACATGTGGCTGGGCATGCTGATCTCGGCGGTGATCTCGGGCGCATTGGGCGCCGTGATCGCCTGGATCGATTTTCGCTTTCAGCTCGGCCATCTCTCCTTCGTGCTGATCACGCTGGCATTCGCCGAAATGGGGGCCATCGTGGTCGAAGGCTGGGACTTCCTCGGCGGCGCCTCGGGCCTGATGCTGCCGCGCGA
>JBAQER010000276.1:0-2456 GCA_049286845.1 Bradyrhizobium sp. | reverse complement strand
GGGCTGGGGTGGGGGCTTCTCCGCAAGCACCGGCGCGAGCGGAGAGAATTCCCCCACCCGCCACGCTCTTCGAGCGCCATAGCCGAAGCTTCGCTTCGGCGTTCTTATTTAAGGACGGCCGCCAAAGGCGGCCTACGCTCCCCCGCAAGCGGGAGAGGTGCAGCGGAGTCGCGGCTGCGCTGAGAATAATACCTACTTCCCCTTCTCCGCGCGGCTCAGCAGGAACACGCCCTGCTCGCCGAACATGTTCCAGAACCACCAGGGCAAATTGACCCGCAGCGGCCTGCCATACATGTCGAGCGCGACCGCGCGCTCCATCTTGACGTTGATCTCGTCGCAGAGCTGGACGAAATCCTTGATGGTGCAGAAATGGATGTTCGGCGTGTCGTACCACGTCGCGGGCAGGTTTTCGGTGCGCGGCATGTGGCCGCCGACCAACAGCTGCAGCCGCATCTTCCAGAACCCGAAATTCGGGAACGAGACGATGGCGCGGCGCCCGATCCGCAGCAGGTTTTCCAGCACCACGCGCGGCTGCCGCGTCGCCTGCAGGGTCTGCGACAGGATCACATAGTCGAAGGCGTCGTCGGGATAGTTGACCAGGTCGGTGTCGGCGTCGCCCTGCACCACCGCGAGACCCTTGGCGACGCAGCGGTTGACCCCCTCGCGCGACAACTCGATGCCGCGGCCGTCGATGCCCCGGGTCTCGAGCAGTTGCAAGAGATCGCCTTCGCCGCAGCCGACGTCGAGCACTTTTGAGCCGCGCTCGACCATCTCCGCGACCAGGAGGTGATCGCCGCGATAATGCCCGGTGTCCGGCGGAACGATCGCGAGCGGCAGGACCTGTTGCTGCACGCTCATGTCAGCCCCCCGCTTTGGTCAGGCCACGCGCGGTGCCCGCGGATTCCAGGAAGGCCCGGGAGATGTCGAAGAATTCCGGCACATCGAGCAGGAAGGCGTCGTGGCCGCGGTCGGTCTCGATCTCGGCGAACGACACCCGCGCGCTGGAGGCGTTGAGCGCATGCACCAGCGCGCGCGACTCCGCCGTCGGAAACAGCCAGTCGCTGGTGAACGACACCACGCAGAAGCGGGTCTGGATGCCACGGAACGCCTGCGCCAGCACGCCGGCATGATCGGCGGCGATGTCGAAATAGTCCATCGCCCGCGTCAGATAGAGATAGCTGTTGGCATCGAAGCGCTCGACAAAGGAGGAGCCCTGATAGCGCAGATAGCTCTCGACCTGAAAATCCGCATCGAACGAAAAGGTCGGCAGGTCGCGGTCCTGCATCCGCCGCCCGAACTTGCGGTGCAGCGCTGCGTCCGACAGATAGGTGATATGCGCGGCCATCCGCGCCACGCCGAGGCCGCGATGCGGGTGGGTGCCCTGCTCGAAATAGCGCCCGTGGTGCCAGTCCGGATCGGCCATCACGGCTTGGCGGCCGAGTTCGTGAAACGCGATGTTCTGCGCGGAGTGCCGCGTGCTGCAGGCAATCGCGAGCGTCGAGAACACGCGCTTCGGATAGGCCGCCGTCCATTGCAGCGCCTGCATGCCGCCCATCGAGCCGCCGACCACGCAGAACAGCGTATCGATGCCCAGTCGATCGATCAGCATGGTCTGCGCGCGCACCATGTCGGGAAGGGTGATGATCGGAAAATCCAGCCCCCACACCTTGCCGGTGGCGGGATTGGTCGAGGCCGGACCGGTCGAGCCCATGCAGCCGCCGATCACGTTCGAGCAGATGATGAAATATTTGTCGGTGTCGAGCGGACGGCCGGGACCAACCATGGTCTCCCACCAGCCGGGCTTCCCGGTCACCGGATGCACGTTAAAAACATGCTGATCGCCGGTCAGCGCATGGCAGACCAGAATAGCGTTCGACCTGTCAGCATTGAGATCGCCATAGGTCTGGTAGGCGATCTGGAACGGCGAAAGATCGATGCCGCAATCGAGCTTCAACGGCTGGTCGGCACCGAACGCCGCCACCGGCGAACTCGGATGGTCCGCCTCGTGCGCACGGTCCTCGGTGTGGATCGCGGGACTGGGTATCGACTGCAAATTTACCATCTTGATACCGACCTCCTGAAGGCGGCTTTACGAGACCACCACGGAAATCAGGCCATAAAAAAACCCGGCCTGAACATATGTTCGACCGGGATCACTTCTGTCCCCGGCCTGTTTAGCGAGTTGTTTAACGTGGCTGCAAGCCGGCCGGCTCAAATGACCACGGAATAGCTTTAAGCTAGTCCCGGTTGAGCTTTTCGTCAAGGCAAGTCCATGGTTAACCCTACAGGGGTGGTCACTCATGGTGAGGAGGCGCCCTTGCGCCGTCTCGAACCATGGGGGAGAACGGGCTCTCATCCTTCGAGACGCGGCCAAGCGGCCGCTCCTCAGGATGAGGAAGATAGAGCTCTCGCCGGGTCCCTTAAGATGTCCAAATCGCCCCCCGCCCCGCCCTCGC
>JBAQER010000275.1:0-1787 GCA_049286845.1 Bradyrhizobium sp. | reverse complement strand
ACGCCAAGGCGCTTGCCCATCAGCGATGAGTTCTCGGCCAAAACCTCTCAACCAATAGGAAGCATCATGCAAAGATTCGAAGGCAAGACGGTCATGGTGACCGGTGGCGGCGGCGGCATCGGCGGGGCGACCTGCCGCCGGTTCGGCAAGGACGGAGCTCGCGTCGCGGTGCTCGACCTGAACGTCGAGGCGGCCGAGAAGGTGGCTGCGGCCATCCGGGCCGAGGGCGGACAGGCTGCAGCGATTCGCTGCGACATCACAGACCGCGCCAGCGTCGATGCTGCGGTAGCGGCGACGGAAGCCCAGCTGGGCGCCGTCAACGTGCTGGTCAACAACGCGGGCTGGGATGTCTTCATTCCCTTCACCAAGACCGCGCCGGCGCAATGGGACAAGCTGATCGCGATCAACCTGACCGGCGCCCTGCACATGCACCACGCCGTGCTGCCCGGCATGGCGGCGCGCAAGTCCGGACGCATCGTCAACATCGCTTCCGACGCCGCGCGCGTCGGCTCCTCGGGCGAGGCCGTGTACGCGGCCTGCAAGGGCGGGCTGGTCGCGCTGTCCAAGTCCCTAGCACGGGAACACGCGCGGCACGGCATCACTGTCAACGTGGTCTGTCCCGGCCCGACCGACACCGCGCTGCTCGCCGGTGTGGCAGAGGGTGCGGCCAACCCCGAAAAACTGATCGAAGCGTTCACGCGGGCCATTCCGATGGGCCGCCTGGGCCAGCCTCATGATCTGGCCGGCGCCATCGCATTTTTCGCCAGCAACGACGCGAACTTCATCACCGGCCAGGTGGTGAGTGTCTCGGGCGGCCTGACGATGAACGGCTGATTTCAACCAAGGAGACCCAAATGGAATTCGAAGACATCCTGTACGAAGTGCGCAACGGCGTTGCGTGGATCACGATCAATCGCCCGGAGAAGATGAACTCGTTTCGCGGCCAGACCTGCGACGAGATCATCAAGGCGCTCAACAAGGCGGGCTACGATCGCAAGGTCGGCGTCATCGTGCTGGCCGGTGCCGGCGACCGCGCCTTCTGCACCGGCGGCGACCAGTCCGCCCACAACGGCAACTACGACGGCCGCGGCACTATCGGCCTGCCGATGGAAGAGCTGCACACCGCGATTCGCGACGTTCCCAAACCGGTGATCGCACGGGTGCAGGGCTTTGCCATCGGCGGCGGCAACGTGCTGTGCACGATCTGCGATCTGACGATCTGTTCCGAGAAGGCGATCTTCGGCCAGGTCGGTCCCAAGATGGGTTCCGTCGACCCGGGTTACGGCACCGCCTTCCTGGCGCGCGTCGTCGGGGAGAAGAAGGCTCGCGAGATCTGGTACCTGAACCGCCGCTACTCCGGCGCCGAAGCCGTTGCGATGGGGCTGGCGAATGTCTGCGTGCCGCACGATCAGCTCGACGCCGAAGCCCAGAAGTGGGGTGAAGAAATGTGCGAGCGCAGCCCCACGGCGCTGGCCATTGCCAAGCGCAGCTTCAACGCCGACACGGCGCACCAGAGCGGCATCGCCGGCCTGGGCATGTACGCGCTCAAGCTGTACTACGACACCGAAGAATCGCGCGAGGGCGTCAATGCGCTGAAGGACAAGCGCAAGCCCGACTTCCGCAAGTACGCGAAGTAGGCCCTTCGCCCAACAGGAGACGAGCCATGAACCCCTATCTCGACGAAGACCTGGTGACGCTCGGCGATCACGCCCGGCGGTTCGCCACCGACCGCATCGCTCCCGGCTTTCTGGAGCGCGACAAGACGCGCGAGCTGGAACGCCGCCTGA
>JBAQER010000274.1:0-2194 GCA_049286845.1 Bradyrhizobium sp. | reverse complement strand
GCGAGGGCTACGCGGGGCCAAAGACGAGTACCTCCTCGCGGCACCCGCGCAGAACTTGCGGCGCCTCGCGCGATTGAGACTAGGGAGTGCGCCAGCGGCATAGTCAAGGCCGAGCGACGAACACGACGCATGAGAATTGATCATTTATACCCGATCCCATTGAGCATGACTCGGGATGTCTTTCCAAATCAGCTTTGGTTTGATTCAACATGGCGAACGAAGGAGGTTCGCCATGCCCATACGGCTTCGGGCTGATTTTGATGCGCAGATAACGCGGGTCGCCGCCAAGCGATCGAAGGACGGTCCGCAGGCGCGACGGCTTCTGGCGCTGGCGGCGATTTACGACGGGGCGACGCAACCGAAGCGGCGAAGATCGGCGGCGTGACGCTGCAGATCGTTCGCGACTGGGTGGTGAAGTTCAACGCGCACGACCCGGACGGCCTGGTCGACCGCAAAGCGCCGGGGCAGCCATCCCGGCTCAACAACGCGCATCGAGCGGCTCTCGCCGCGATCATTGAGAGCGGGCCGACGCCGGCGATCCACGGCGTCGTGCGCTGGCGAATTATCGATCTCTGCCAGTGGCTGTTCGAAGAGTTCCGGGTCTCGGTCGCCAAGCAAACCTTGAGCCGGGAACTGCGGGCCATGGGCTATCGCAAGCTTTCCGCCCGTCCGCGCCATCATGCGCAAGCCGACGGCGCAATCGAAGATTTTAAAAAAGTTTCCCGGCGCGTGTGGCGGAGATCGCCAAGGACAAAGGCGTCGATCCGGCCGATATAGAAATCTGGTTCGCCGATGAGGCGCGCATCGGGCAGAAAAACAAGATCACCCGGCGTTGGGCGCGTCGCGGAACACGCCCATCGGCGCCGCATGACCAGCGCACCGCCTCGACCTACATCTTTGGCGCGATTTGCCCGAAGGACGGCAAGGGCGCCGCGCTCGTCCTGCCGACATGCAACACCGAGGCGATGAACCTGCACCTCGCCGAAATTGCGACGGAGATCCCGCCGGGCAGGCACGCCATCCTGCTGCTCGATCAAGCTGGCTGGCATCTGTCGAGCCGGATCCTCGTCCCGCCGAATATCACGCTCGTGCCGCTGCCGCCAAAATGCCCGGAGCTGAACCCCCAGGAAAACGTCTGGCAGTTCATGCGCGACAACTGGCTATCGAACCGCGTATTCAAATCCTACGAGGACATCCTCGATCATTGCTGCCACGCATGGAACAAACTCATCGACCAGCCATGGCGCATCATATCCATCGGAATGCGGGAATGGGCGCATCAGTTCTGATCAACGAGTCTTGGTATTAGCCGTAGATATAAAGCTTTAACAGCGTGGAGGGAGGATACGCCGGCCGGTCAACAAAACTATCGCCGACTTCCGGAAGCACAACGGCGCGGCGATCCGGAATGTCTGCGCCAAGTTCGTACCTATGCCGCAGCATGGGCCTCTTGCAGAATACGAGCGTGACGGCGACTCCGCCGTGCTCATCGGTCTTACGCGTCGATCGGCGTCGATTCATATGCGGGCTAAAGATGGCGGAAGCAGCCTGCTCGACCTTCGGCCCAGTAGCCGATCGGGATCAACGGGCAAAATTTACGCAAACGCCGCTTCCAGGTCTCTCCGGCCTTGAGTTCGGTCTTCACGACCCATCTTTTCTGAATCGTCCTTGTTGCCCGCGACGATGAGGTATCGAGACCAATTTTCGGGCTCGGGTTCTCTCGCTGGCTGCATTGGGGAAATCATCTGGATGACCACCACAGTCTGCCGCTTCAGCTTTTTTGGTTTTGCATGAACAGTTTCTGCAGCTCTTGCAGGCTGACGCACACGACGCGTCTTATTTGATGCGGTGCGCGCTGGAAGAGAGCTTACGACGTCGTCTTGCAGTAAGCTTGGGAGTACGCATCCCGGAAGGCTAATTGGCAGCGGAGGAACTCGAGGAACTTCAGCCGTTTCGCCCCGGAAAATCGCGTCCGCTGCTTTCAGTGCTGCCAAATATGTGGCGTCATGTGCGATCTCATGGACTGCCGAAGCGCTTGCGTCACTCAAAGATGGATTCGCATTAGCATTTTCAATTTCTTCGATCTTCCATGGATTGGAAGTGCGAGATTTGGAAGACCGACCTTTATATACCGTTATAAACGGACGAGGAGGCCGGCGCATTGAAGCTTGAGATCTTTCTGTTGACGCGAGGA
>JBAQER010000273.1:0-1793 GCA_049286845.1 Bradyrhizobium sp. | reverse complement strand
CGCCTGCGCCGCGTGACGACCGCGGCGGCCGTCCGCCGCGCGAGCGCTTTGAAGGCAAGGACAGGGACAAGGGCCGAGACAAGGGCCGAGATCGCGACCAGGGCCGTGACAAGGGCAAGTTCGGCGGTGGCCGGGATAAAGGCCCGCGCGACAAGGGCGGCCGCGACCGCGATAAGGGCGGCCGTGACTCCGGGCCGTCGCACCGGCAGTGGGCTACCAGCGCTGCGCCGCGCGAGCGCGACCGCCCCGCCGATCCCAATTCGCCCTTCGCCAAGCTCGCGGCGCTGAAGGAACAACTCACCGCCGGCCGCAAGGACTAGCCAGGGCATTAAGTGCTGATCCTTCTCGAAGTGGTGTCGCTTGGAGCGCCAGCGTCTCGATAAATGGCTGTGGCACGCGCGGGTGGTGAAGGCCCGCTCCAGCGCCGCTGCATTGGTGGAAGCCGGCCACGTCCGCGTCAACGGCGTGCGCGAGAAGGCGCCCGGCCATGCCGTCAAGATAGGCGACGTCGTGACCATCGGTCTCGACAACTCGGTCCGCGTCCTGAAAGTCGTCGCGTTCGCGGAGCGCCGGGGCGACGCCACCGCCGCCCGCGTGCTTTATGAGGATTTGCGCGACCGCCAATAGTAACTATTTGCTTTCAAGCGCGTTCAGGCTGACGCAGGAATGCTGAAAGCGCGCCTTTTTGGCGCGTTGCTTCACTTGCGGCTGCGCAGTTCATGCGCTACGCAAACCACGCAAAACTGACCCGTTTCGGAGCCCTGGATGACTTACGTCGTCACTGAAGCCTGCATTAAATGCAAATACACCGATTGCGTTGAGGTCTGCCCGGTAGACTGCTTCTACGAGGGCGAGAACATGCTGGTCATCCATCCCGACGAATGTATCGACTGCGGCGTGTGCGAACCGGAATGCCCCGCCGACGCGATCAAGCCCGACACCGAACCCGGCCTGGAGAAGTGGCTGGAGGTGAATACCGAAT
This sequence comes from Bradyrhizobium sp., assembly GCA_049286845.1. Taxonomy (GTDB): domain Bacteria; phylum Pseudomonadota; class Alphaproteobacteria; order Rhizobiales; family Xanthobacteraceae; genus Bradyrhizobium. Next base: position 811 of record JBAQER010000273.1, on the reverse strand, counting down.
ATGCCAAGAGCTGGCCGAACATCACCCAGAAGAAGGACTCCCCTGACGACGCCAAGGATTTCGAGGGGATGGAAGGCAAGTTCGAGAAATATTTTTCTCCGAAGCCCGGCACCGGCGACTGATTCGAAGCCACCTTTGGCTCGATTGAATTGGGGCCGGTTCGGCCTCAAGTTGCCGTAGACTTAACCCTAATCCGGCTGAAACGGCCGAAACGCCTGCCAAAGCCCCCTGACAGGGCGTAAATCATTGATTTTTGCGGAAAATGTGCTATATTGAGCACATTATAAGCCGAACCCGTCAGCCCCGCTTATGGCCCCTATGGGTTCCCGTGAAAAACATCGAACAGGGGCGTGGCAATTACCGCGCGCAGGCTGTGTCACAGAAAACGCGTAAAAAGAGTGTCTCAAAGACCACGAAAAAAGCCGCTGCGGTGAGCCGCAGTGCAACCAAGGCCCGTGTCCGGACTTCCCTTAAGGATACCCGGACCGCCACCAAGGCCTCGGCTGCAAAATCCTCGAAAAACAAAAGAAGCGCAATGCCAAACAAGACTGCAAAAACTGCCGCGAAAGCGACCGGTACGAAGGCCACTGCTTCGAAGGTCGCCCCCAAGAAGGCCGCCGTGAAGGCGCCTGCCGTGAAGGCTCCCGTGGCCAAGGCTCCTGTCGTAAAGGCCGCGGTGAAGCCGGTTGCCGCCGCCAAGCCCGTAGCTGCCGCTCCCCGGGTCGAAGAGCCGAAGAAGGTTCTGACCCAGCGCCAGGGCTTCAAGACCAACGAATTCGTGGTGTATCCCGCGCACGGCGTTGGCCAGATC
>JBAQER010000272.1:0-5389 GCA_049286845.1 Bradyrhizobium sp. | reverse complement strand
GCCTCGAACACGTTGATCGAGCTATCGGTGCGCTCCGGCGCAAAGTTGCGTCCCTGCCGCGCGCCGGCATCGACCACGCCGGCGCCGGCGTCGGGCATGGCGAACGGCGTCAGACGTGCCAGCGCCGACTCCGCCAGCCGACTGGTCCACTCGTCCTCGGTCAGATAAAGCCGGTCCGGCGGCAACGGCTTGTAGATCGCGCCGCCGCCGGGATGCTCCAGCGCTTCGCGCCGCGCGTCGTAGTAATCGGCGATTTGCTTGAAGCGCTCGCGCGCGGCGTCCTCGCTTTGCGGCTCGATCGCGATCGGCGCGCCGTCGAGATAATCGAACAGCGTATCCATCCGCTCCTGGAACAACGGCAACCAATGCTCCATCCCGGGATGGCGGCGGCCTTCGCTGACCGCCTCGTACAGCGGATCGTCGCGCTCCGGCGCGCCGAAGGCCGCGACATAGCCCATGCGGAAGCGGCGGATGGTTTCGGTGACGAGCTGGAATTCCGAGACCGGCACCAGGTCGAGCGCGCGCATGTCGAGCAGCGTGCGCTGGGTTTCGGCATCGAAGGTCCGGATCGATTCCAGGCTGTCGCCGAAAAAATCGAAGCGCACGGGCTGATCGAGTCCGGCCGGAAACAGGTCGAGGATGCCGCCGCGCACCGCATATTCGCCGGGTTCGCGCACGGTGGAGGAACGGTTGTAGCCGTTATGCTCCAGCCACGACACGATCGAGTCCATCGGCACGACATGGCCGGGGGCGACCGACAACGCTTGCGCCGCGACGGTTTCCCGCGCCGGCACCCGCTGCACGACGGCGTTGACCGTGGTCAGCACGATCAGCGGCTTGTCGCTGCCGGCAAGCCGCGACAGCCGCGCCAGAGTGGTCAGCCGTTGCGCCAGGATGCCGCCATGCGGCGACACCCGGTCATAGGGCTGGCAGTCCCAGGCCGGGAATTGCATGACCGGCAAATCGGGTGCGAAGAATTCCAGCGCGCGCGCCAGTTGCTGCATGCGCGGGCCGTCGCGGCAGACCACGGCGAGGCTGACCGCCGATGGCTTGGGGCGCGCCGCCGCCGCGCGCGCCAGATCCGACACCACAAGCCCTTCGGCGCCCTCGGCGACGTTGGCAAAGGTCAGCGGGCGGCCTGGCGACAGCAATTCGGCCGGCGATCGAACGGGCGATTTCATGCGCCGTGATCCGACGAGCGAAACGACTGGATGCGGTCGAACAGGCGGTTGGCATATTCCGGCGCCGGCGGCATGTGGCCGGTCAGCGCTGCATAGAGATCGGGGTCGGGCACATCCATCAGATACTCGAATTGAGTTAGTTCCTCATCCGAGAGATGCGCGATCTCGGCGTCGGCAAAGCGGCCGAGAATGAGATCCATTTCGCGGGTGCCGCGATGCCAGCAGCGAAACAAGAGCCGCTTGCGGCGGTCGTCCAGGCCGCCGCTCGATCGTGTCGATCCCGTCATTTTCCGATTCCCATCCGAACGCCAAAAGCCCGGACGTGCCGGGCGGGGTTGGTATAGCGTCGGGATCGATGGATGTCAGCCCCGCTATCGCGGGAATTGTCTGCAGTGCAGGCATGCCGGATTTCGTTGTCCCGGATTTCGCAGAGCCGCAGTGGTCTTACGGCTTACTCCCCGGTGACCGGGCCTTCTTGCCACCGTCATGATCCGGCTTCAACAAATTCGTTTTTTGGCGCAAACCCTCGGGTGGGTTGATGGTCTCAGCCCGTCGTCGCGCCGGATGTTCCGGCGTCCGGCGTCCTGCCTGCAATGCCGCCTTCGAAAAAAGCCGTGGATGCCAAGTACAAAGCCGGGCATGACGGGCGGGAACGGACTTAGATTTCCCGATGCGCCCTGCTCTGCTCAATCCACTGTTCGCACCGGTCACGACCCTCAGCGGCGTCGGGCCGAAGCAGGACAAACTGTTCCGCTATCTGCTCGACCGCAATGAGACGCCGCGGCTGGTCGATTTGCTGCTGCATCTGCCGGCCAGCGTGATTGATCGCCGCGCCCGGCCGAAGATCCGCGACGTCGTGCCCGGAACCGTGGTGACGCTGGAGGTGACCGTCGACCGCCATCGGCCGACGCCCGCGCGCAATCATCGCGCGCCGCATCTGGTCTATGCCAGCGACGACACCGGTGACGTGGTGCTGACTTACTTTCGTGCGCAGCCCGGTTATGTCGAGAAGCTGCTGCCGGTCGGCTCGAAGCGTTTCGTCTCCGGCACCGCGCAGATGTACGACGGCACACTGCAGATCACTCATCCCGACCGCGTCGTCGATGAAGCCGGCTTTGCAAAGCTCTCGGGCATCGATCCCGTCTATCCCCTGACCGAAGGCCTGGCGCTGGGTTCGCTGCGGCGCGCGATGGCGCAGGCGCTGCAGAAGCTGCCGGATCTTCCCGAGTGGATCAGCCCGGAAGTGATCCGCCGCTGCCACTTTCCGCCGGTCGCGGAAGCGCTCCACCGCGTCCACGCGCCGGTCGAGCTCACGGATATCCTGCCCGACGGTCCGTTCTGGTCGCGGCTCGCCTTCGACGAATTGCTGGCGGGGCAACTGGCGCTGGCGCTGGTGCGCGCGCAGCTGCGCCGTCCCGCCGGCGACCGCCACGCCGGCGACGGCCATCTGCGCAGCCGGATCATCGACGCTTTGCCTTACGCATTGACGACGTCGCAGCGCGAAGCAGTCGCCGCCATCACCGAGGATCTGCGTCAGCCGGTCCGCATGCTGCGGCTGCTGCAGGGCGACGTCGGAAGCGGCAAGACCGTGGTGGCGCTGCTGGCGGCGGCCGCCGTCACCGAGGCCGGCAAGCAGGCCGCGCTGATGGCGCCGACCGAAATCCTGGCGCGCCAGCATATCAAGACCATCGCGCCGCTGGCCGAGCGCGCGGGCCTGCGGGTCGCCATCCTCACCGGGCGCGAGAAGGGCAAGGAGCGACGCGAACTGCTGGCGCGGCTCGCCGCCGGCGAGATCGATTTCCTGGTCGGCACCCACGCGCTGATCCAGGACGACGTGGTGTTCAAGGCTTTGGCGCTCGCCGTGGTCGACGAGCAGCACCGTTTCGGGGTGCGCGAACGGCTGGCGCTGACCGCCAAGGGCGAAGCCGTCGATGTGCTGGTGCTGAGCGCCACCCCGATCCCGCGCACGCTGGTGCTGACCTATTTCGGCGACATGGACGTCTCGGAATTGCGCGAGAAGCCGGCCGGACGCCAGCCGATCGACACCCGGGCGGTGCCGAACAGCCGCCTCAGTGAGGTCATGGAGGCCGTCGGCCGCGCGCTCGACAAGGGCAAGCTGGTCTACTGGATCTGCCCGTTGGTCGAGGAGTCCGAAGCCGAGGGCACAGAACATCTAACCAACGCGACCGAACGGTTCGAAAGCCTACGAGAGCGCTTCGGCGACCGCGTCGGGCTGGTGCATGGCCAGATGAAGGGCGCCGAGAAGGACCGCGTAATGGCGCAATTCGCCGCGGGCGAAATCGGGCTGTTGGTCGCGACCACCGTGGTCGAGGTCGGCGTCGACGTGCCCGCCGCCACCATCATGGTGATCGAGAACGCCGAACGCTTCGGACTTGCGCAACTGCACCAGTTGCGCGGCCGGATCGGCCGCGGCTCCGAAGCCTCGACCTGCCTCTTGCTCTACAAGGAGCCGCTCAACGAGATGTCGACGGCACGGCTGAAAGTAATCCGCGAGACCACCGACGGTTTCCGGATTGCCGAGGAAGATTTACGACTGCGCGGCGAAGGCGACGTGCTGGGCACCAGGCAAAGCGGCCTGCCCGGCTACCGTATCGCGCGCTCCGAAGTGCACAGCCAGCTCATCACCCAGGCGCGCGACGAAGCGCTGCGCATCATGAAGGATAATCCGAAGCTGAAGGGCGACCGCGGCGAGGCCTTGCGCTGCCTGCTCTATCTGTTCGAACGGGATGAAGCGATACCGCTGATCGGGGCGGGGTGATCTTTATCGACGTCATTCCGGGGCGCGCGCAGCGCGAACCCGGAATCTCGAGGTTCCGGGTTCGCGTCTTCAACGCGCCCCGGAACGACGGGAAAAATCACTCCACCTTCGCCGGTTCCGGCTGCAGCGGGGTTGAATTCGCCACCCGTGCGGCATTCGCCATGCCGGCCAATGCAGCAAGTTTCTTCTGCTGGTCGGAGCCCGGCTGCACCACGCCGCAGGACATGATCAGGGTCGCGGCGTCCTCGGCACTCATCTGGATATCGACGATCTTGCTCTTCGGCACATAAAAGAAGAAGCCGGTGGTCGGGTTCGGCGCGCAGGGCAGGAACACCGAGATGTGCTCCTCCTGGCCCGGCAGCTTGTTGGCGATCTCCACGCTGGGCGACTGCGAGATCAGCACGATCGACCACATCCCGGGCGAGGGAAATTCGACCAGGCCGACCCGGCGAAAGCTCGATCCCTGCCCCGAGAACAGCGTCTCGAACACCTGCTTGAGGCCGCGATAGATCGCGCGCACCACGGGCATGCGGCCGAGCAGCCGCTCGCCGAGATCGACCAGGGTCCGCCCGATCAGGTTGGCGGCGAGGAAGCCGAGCAGCGTCAGCGCGAACACGGCGACGATCAGCCCGGAGCCCGGCAGCCCGAACGGCAGATAGGTTTCCGGCCGGTATGCCAGGGGAACGAACGGCCGGACGATGCCATCGACCCAGGTGACGAACCACCAGGTCAGATAGAAGGTGATCGCGACCGGGCCGGCGACGATCAGGCCGGTCAGGAAGTAGTTGCGGAATCGGGCCATCAGGCCGCTGTGGACTTCCGGCGGGGCTTCGTCCGGGGATACGGGCGGAGGCAGATCGTCTGAATTCATCAGGGTTCCAGGTTGGTCGGAGCGGCTACCGTACAGTGCCAGCTAAGCCATCCTAGCAGGTTTTTGAAGACCGCGACCACCGCCTGACGTGTGACACTTGTTCCCGGTCACCTATTCCACGGTCACCGATTTCGCAAGATTGCGCGGCTGGTCGACGTCGGTGCCCATGACCACGGCGGTATGATAGGCCAGCAACTGCACCGGAACGGCATAGACCATCGGCGTAAAGGCCGCGGCCATGTCGGGCAGCACGATGGTCACCAGCGAGTCCACGGTCGCCTCCGCCGCGCCCCTGGCGTCCGTCATCAGGATGATGTTGCCGCCGCGGGCAGCGACCTCCTGCATGTTGGAGACGGTCTTCTCGAACACCTTGTCGTGCGGCGCAATCACCACCACCGGCATGTTCTCGTCGATCAGCGCGATCGGGCCGTGCTTGAGCTCGCCGGCGGCGTAGCCTTCGGCGTGGATGTAGGAGATTTCCTTCAGCTTCAGCGCGCCTTCCAGCGCCAGCGGATAGCTGGTGCCGCGGCCGAGATAGACCACGTCCTTGTGCTTGGC
>JBAQER010000271.1:0-3075 GCA_049286845.1 Bradyrhizobium sp. | reverse complement strand
GCTGCACACGCTCGGCCAGGTGGTGAGACAGATCGTCTTGAATCCGCTGATCATGTCGGCGGCCGCCGGTGCGCTCGCGGCTGGGCTCCATATTCATCCGCCGGTCGCGATCGACAATACGCTACTGTTTCTGCAGAACGCCGCGGCGCCGGTTGCGCTGTTCGTGCTCGGCGTCACGGTCGCGCTGCGCCCGTTCGGCCGCATGCCATGGGAAGTCCCGGGAGTCATCGCGATCAAGCTCCTGATCCATCCACTGGTCGTTTTCGGATTGATGCTGCTGTTCGGACCCTTCGCGCAGCCCTGGGCGGCGACCGCGGTGCTGATGGCGGCGCTGCCGCCAGCGCTGAATGTGTTCGTCATTTCCCGGCAACACGATACCTGGGTCGAGCCCGCGTCCGTCGCCGTATTGATTGGAACCTTCGCATCCGTCGTCACGCTCACCAGCGTGATGTGGTTCATTCAGACCGGCCGGCTGGTGTTTCCGTGAGCTAGCGTTTTCGAGCGAAGTGGGTACCGGTTCGCGTAAAGAAAACGCGTCAAAACAAAAGGCTCTCAGCTATGTCTGGATGACCGCCACGACGGCGCCAGGCCCTCGCGCATGGCGAGGCGGCGGAGCGGGCCGACCGAGCCGATCAGATGCATACCGGCCGCGCGCAGCGACTGCACGGGAAGGAAATCGCTGAGCAATGAACGGTTCGCCAGATCGATCGCGAAAGTGCGACTGGTCACATCCGAGCGCCGGGCTGAATCGTAGCGCGTGAGCACCTGCGGTGCACCGGGATCTTCGCCTGACGCCATCGCCTCCCGCACGATATCGGCGATGTCGGCGGCGTCGCGCAGCCCCATGTTCAGGCCCTGCGCACCGATCGGCGGGATCACATGCGCGGCTTCGCCGACCAGCACGATACGGGCGTTTGCGAATTGCCGGGGCTGCTCGATGCCGAGCGGAAACACGTACCGTCCCGGTTCGACCGTGACGCGGCCGAGAATGGAATGCGATTGCCGTTCCGCGGCCTCCGACAGTTCGTCATCGCTCAGCTCCCTCAGCCGTTCGGCCTCCTTCGGTGCGGCGACCCACACCACACTGCTGCGGTCGCCCGGCAGCGGCACGAATACACACGGGCCGTGCGGAGTGTGAAACTCCGTGGAGATATTTCGATGCGGCCGCGAATGGCTGATATTGAAAGTCAATGCGGCCTGATTCAGATTGCGGCGCGTAACCTCGATATGGGCGGCTTCCCGGCACAGCGATTGCCGCCCATCGGCGCCGACGACGAGGCGGGCCGACAGCGAATTTCCGTTGTGCAACTGGATCGCAACAACGACGTCGCCTGGGTCGATCGCATCGGCTTCATCGTCGAACCGGGTCAGACCGGGAAGCTCGGCGGCGCGTTCCTCCAGGGCGATCATCAGCGCGCGGTTCTCGATGTTGTAGCCGAACACCTCGAGACCGATTTCGTCGCAGGAGAACCGGACCTCCGGGGCCCGGATCAGCCGGCCGGTATCGTCGACCAGCCGCATCATATGCAAGGCCGCCGCCTTGTCCTTGCAGCGAGGCCAGACCTCCAGCTGTTCGAGCAGATCGATGGAGCCGCCCAACAGCGCCGTGGTGCGATTGTCGGCATAGGGGACGCGGCGGGCTACCAGGGCCGTGTTCGCGCCGGTCTCCGCCAGCGCGATCGCCGCCGCGAGCCCCGCAGGGCCGCCGCCGATCACGACGACGTCGTAGGTGCCGGATCCATCATTCATACCGGGACAATTGACGTTCCCGGCAGCATTTTCAAGGCACATGATGGAGTTAATGTTCCCGGCGATTTGCGCGGCCGAACGCCGCAAGCCTGGATGTGCAAATCGCGGCGATTCCTGATAGCAGTGCGGTCCGATGGACCAGTCGAACCAGCCAATTTCTCCACCGGTATCGCCGGGCACGCGGGCGGCAGCATTTTCCGTGCATGTCTTCACGGCGATGGGGGCGGGCATTGCCCTGATCGCATTGCTGGAGGCAGTGCGCGAGCACTGGGCGGCGATGTTCGCCTGGCTCGGGCTCGCGCTGGTGGTCGATGCCCTCGACGGCCCGATCGCGCGCCGGATGGATGTCGTGCGCCTGCAGCCGAACTGGTCGGGCGAGGTGCTCGATCTCGTGGTCGATTTCGTCACCTATGTTTTCGTGCCGGCCTATGCGATCACCGCAAGCGGCCTGCTGTTGCCGCTGGCCGCGCCGATCCTGGGCGCCGGCGTAGCCATATCGGGCGCGCTCTATTTCGCGGATCGCCGCATGAAGACGCCGGACAATCATTTCCGCGGTTTCCCGGCGCTGTGGAATGCGGCGGCGTTCTATCTTTTTCTGCTGCATCTGCGGCCGTGGCTGTCCAGCCTCCTGGTCGCGGCCCTGATCGTGCTGACCTTCGTGCCCTTCAACGTGCTGCATCCCTTCCGCGTCGTGCGACTGCGCGGGCTGACCTTGTCGCTGATCGGGATCTGGGCCGTGCTCGCGATCATCGCGCTGGCAACTGATTTCAATGTAGGCGCGCCCGTAACCATCGGACTCTGCGCGATCGCCATCTATATCGTGGCGAGCGACGCGGCCATCCGTATCGTGAGGTCCTTCAAGGCATGATCGAATTGTTGAACAGTCCGGAAGCCTGGGCGGCCCTGTTGACCCTGACGGCGCTGGAAATCGTGCTCGGCATCGACAATGTCATCTTCCTGTCGGTGATCGTCTCGCGTCTTCCCGAGTTGCAGGCGAAGCGAGCACGGCAGATCGGGCTTGCGCTGGCGCTGGTGTTCCGCATTTTGCTGCTCAGCATTCTGGTGTGGCTGATTGGTTTGACGCAGCCCGTCCTCACCGTGAGGGATATCGGGTTTTCGTGGCGCGACATCATCCTGATCGGCGGCGGGCTGTTCCTGATCGCGAAGGCGACCCACGAGATTCACGGCGAGGTGGAGGCGCGCGACGCGGAGAGCGACGGCACGCCGACGGCCAGCGCGTTCTTTTGGGTGATCGTCCAGATCATCATCATCGACATGGTGTTCTCGCTGGACTCCATCATCACCGCGATCGGCATGGCGCAGGAT
>JBAQER010000270.1:0-1582 GCA_049286845.1 Bradyrhizobium sp. | reverse complement strand
CGGAACTCGCAGCGCCACCTCTGCCAGTGAGCGGTGTTCGCTCAAGCGCCGCCCCGGCAGGCTGTAGACGCCACGCGCGACTCTCTCCAGCTTGCCTGCGGCGACCATGCGGCTGAGTACGACGGTGGGCAGTGCCTGGGCTGCCAGATCTCGTGCGCGTAGCAGCGGGTGCCGCTTCGCCAGCGCGAGGACGGCTTGCTCGTGGGTCGAATCGGAATGCGACTTCATCGCTCAAGTATGTTTCAACAATTAGGCATTTGTCAATAAATGCCTATCAATGGCAACATAAAGGACGCCTCGGGAATGCGTTGCCCGCCGGCGTTTGCCAGCTTGAGGAGTCCATTCCGACATTTCGCAAGTAGACACGGGCCATAGAGTTCAAGCTCTGAGGACGGATCGCGCGGTCGATGTCAATGACGCTGTACGGATTACCAGTCTTTGGCGCGCGGAAGACGGCGCCCATGGGGATGTAGCCCTTCTGAGCTTTGCACTTCCCCCAAACAGGCTGCCGCTGCTGCGAGAAGACAGGGATTGCAGGCCAGCGAGATTGAGATTATACTTTAATATAACTTAACCTGTTGGAAATGCATCATGCACACAACCAATCTGCGCAAGGTCGGCGGCTCGGTCATGCTGGCCGTCCCGCCCGCCTTCCTCGATCAGCTGCATCTGCAAGCCGGCGCAACTGTCGGTTTGGCCGTCGATCACGGCTGCCTGGTGGTCAGCCCGAAGCCACGGCCGCGCTACACGCTCGCCGAGCTGCTGGCGGCCTCTGACTATTCGCAGGCGCAGCCGGCCGAGGAACGTGAATGGATTGATGCGCCAGCCGTGGGCGGTGAGCTGCTATGAAGCGAGGCGACATCTATCTCGTCTCGCTCGATCCGACCGCCGGGCATGAACAAAGCGGCAGCCGACCCGTCTTGGTCGTGTCGCCAGCCGAATTCAACGAGGCCACCAAGCTGCCGGTGATTCTCCCGATCACTAAAGGTGGCGAGTTCGCCCGCCGCCTGGGCTTCGCCGTACCCGTGACCGGCATCAAGACCACTGGCATCGTTCGCTGCGATCAGCCGCGCGTGATCGACCTGGCCGCCCGTCACGCTCGCAAAGTGGACACCCTGCCGACACCGATCATGGAGGAGGTGCTGGCGAAAGTCGCCACGCTTTTCGAGTAAGCATCGAGGTCGAAGATGCGCTGGAAATGGCCGAGCAGACCGAGATCTGAAATCATCTGGCGAATCGCCGGGCCCTCGCGGCTATAACGACGATTTGAATGGCCGGATTGTCACAGTAAGCGGACCGACGCCATTGGTCCTTGAACTGTTCTTGACGGCACTTGCGGGCATTCGCGAACGTCGGCTAAGGAGGAGCGAGATCTTCGATTCTTGCCCGGGCAATTTGAATCTGTCGGGGGCTTCTCGCCCACTGTAATCTGGACGGCGCGTTCAACGTAGCTACGGCTCGTCATCTTATCAGTCGGGTGTTTGTGATCGCGTCGCGGGCCCGTGTAGCTGCGCAATTGCGCCGACCAGAAAGAAGTATCTCGCCGATGATCGGTGGGACCCGCGGACGATGCAGTCCGAAC
>JBAQER010000269.1:0-6428 GCA_049286845.1 Bradyrhizobium sp. | reverse complement strand
GCCATCCCCAGGGTGCGGGAGGCATTGGTCAATTTTCAGCGCCAATTCGCCGCCGATCCGCCCGGCGCGGTGCTCGACGGCCGCGACATCGGCACCGTGATCTGCCCGAACGCCGACGTGAAGATCTTCGTCATAGCCGACCCCAAAGTCCGGGCCCGGCGCCGGACCCTGGAGGCGCGGGCGAGGGGCGAGGAGGCCGACGAGGCCCTGGTGCTGGCGGATATCCTCAAACGCGACGAACGCGACCAGAACCGGGCCATAGCCCCCCTGAAAGCGGCCCCGGATGCTTACTTGCTCGATAACTCGCATTTGGATATAGAAGGCGGCGTCCGGGCCGCCATCGACATTGTCGAGGCCGTCCGAGCGGGCCGGCAGCGGGTTTGAGCGCTCTCAAACTAAACCGCTGCCGTCATTGGAGGAAAGCCCGCTCCCGGCTTCGAGATCGATAAGCTCAGGCCCCGGACACAATCAACGTATCGAACGTGCAGTCATGCTGCCGGCCCGCTCTCGCGAACGTTCGCGGACAGCGGTCGTCAGGGTTTGCGGAACCCTGACACTTCACGCGCGATACGCCCTTTAACCCGAATGGCCGGCGTTACCCGCATCTGGAGAACAAATGGCTTCGACTGCTACTTCCTATAATCCTTCCCGCGACGATTTTGCCGCGATGCTCGACGAGAGCTTCGCCGGCGGCAATCTGCAGGAAAGCTCCGTCATCAAGGGCACTGTTGTCGCGATCGAAAAGGATATGGCCGTCATCGACGTCGGCCTGAAGACCGAAGGCCGTGTGGCGCTGCGCGAATTCGCCGGGCCCGGCCGCGAAAGCGAACTCAAGGTCGGCGACGTGGTCGAGGTGTTTCTCGACCGCATCGAGAATGCGCTCGGCGAAGCCGTGCTGTCGCGCGACAAGGCGCGCCGCGAGGAAAGCTGGGGCAAGCTCGAGAAGGCCTTCAACAACAACGAGAAGGTGCACGGCGTCATCTTCAATCAGGTCAAGGGCGGCTTCACCGTCGATCTCGACGGCGCAGTGGCGTTCCTGCCGCGCTCCCAGGTCGATATCCGTCCGATCCGCGACGTCGCACCGCTGATGAACAATTCGCAGCCGTTCCAGATCCTCAAGATGGATCGCCGCCGCGGCAACATCGTGGTGTCGCGCCGCACGGTTCTGGAAGAGACCCGCGCCGAGCAGCGCCAGGAACTGGTGCAGAACCTCGAAGAGGGTCAGGTGATCGACGGCGTCGTCAAGAACATCACCGACTACGGTGCGTTCGTCGACCTCGGCGGCATCGACGGCCTGTTGCACGTCACCGATATCGCCTGGCGCCGGGTCAATCACCCGACCGAAGTGCTCACCATCGGCCAGACCGTGAAGGTCAAGATCATCAAGATCAACCACGAGACCCACCGCATTTCGCTCGGCATGAAGCAGTTGCTGGACGATCCGTGGCAGGGCATCGAGGCGAAGTATCCGCTCAATGCGCGCTTCACCGGCCGCGTCACCAACATCACCGACTACGGCGCGTTCGTCGAACTGGAGCCGGGCATCGAAGGCCTGATCCACGTCTCGGAAATGTCGTGGACCAAGAAGAACATGCACCCCGGCAAGATCGTTTCGACCTCGCAGGAAGTCGAAGTGCAGGTGCTCGAGGTCGATTCGGTCAAGCGCCGCATTTCGCTCGGCCTCAAGCAGACCATGCGCAATCCCTGGGAAGTGTTCGTCGAGAAGTTCCCGGTCGGTTCGGTGGTCGAGGGCGAGGTCAAGAACAAGACCGAGTTCGGTCTGTTCCTTGGTCTCGAAGGCGACGTCGACGGCATGGTCCATCTGTCCGACCTCGACTGGAAGCTTCCGGGCGAGCAGGTGATCGACAACTTCAAGAAGGGCGACATGGTCAAGGCCGTGGTGCTCGACGTCGATGTCGAGAAGGAGCGCATCTCGCTCGGCGTCAAGCAGCTCGAAGGCGACCCCTTCGCCGAGCCGGGCGACGTCAAGAAGGGCGCGGTCGTGACCTGCGAAGTGCTCGAGGTCAAGGAAAGCGGCATCGAGGTCAAGATCGCCGGTACCGACTTCAACACCTTCATCAAGCGGTCGGAACTGGCCCGTGATCGCAACGACCAGCGCGCCGAACGTTTCGCCGTCGGCGAAAAGGTCGATGCGCGGGTGATCCAGTTCGACAAGAAGGCCCGCAAGGTGCAGGTCTCGATCAAGGCGCTGGAAGTCGCCGAAGAGAAGGAAGCCATCGCGCAGTACGGCTCCTCCGATTCGGGGGCGACCCTGGGCGACATTCTCGGCACCGCGCTCAAGCAGCGCACCGACAAGTAGGCCTCGCGCTTTCTGTCTTCATCAATCGGGCCCCGGTTTCGACCGGGGCCTTTTTGTTGATACCGCCGGGTTGATGTCTGGCGTTTTGGGCCTTGTTTTCTTCATATTGCATCGCAATTGATGTAATTGAGGCACGACATGTTAGGGCTGTGCGGAGAATACCGTGCGATCCCTCCACGACCGCTCGCTGGGAGATTTTTCGATGTCGCTTGATTCAGACGTGATCGTCGATCGCCGCCGGATACGCCGCAAGCTGACGTTCTGGCGCGTGGTCGCCGCCGTGGTCGCGATCGCGGCCGTCGTCACCGTCGGCGTGGTCGCGACGCCGGCCGGACGCGGCACCTTCACGACGTCGGGATCGATTGCACGGGTTCATATCGACGGCCTGATTCGCAGTAACAACGATCGCGTCGAGGCGCTGGATCGGCTGGAAAAATCGCGCGCCGCGGCCGTCGTCGTGCACATCAATTCGCCCGGCGGCACCACCGCGGGCTCCGAGCAACTCTACGACGCGCTGGTGCGCCTGAAGGCGAAGAAGCCCATGGTGGTCGTGGTCGAGGGGCTGGCGGCGTCGGGCGGCTACATCACCGCGATCGCGGCCGATCATATCGTCGCGCAGCAAAGTTCGCTGGTCGGCTCGATCGGCGTGCTGTTCCAGTATCCGAATTTCACCGAGCTGTTGAAGACCGTCGGCGTCAAGGTCGAGGAAGTGAAATCCTCGCCGCTGAAAGCCGCGCCCAACGGTTTCGAGCCGACCAGTCCGGAAGCGCGCGCAGCCCTGGATGCGCTGGTGAAGGATTCCTACGCATGGTTTCGCGGCCTCGTGAAATCCCGGCGCGGCATGGACGACGCTCTGCTCGAAAAGGTCGCGGATGGACGGGTCTTCACCGGCCGCCAGGCGCTCGATCTCAAGATGGTCGATCAGCTCGGCGACGAGAAAACCGCCATTGCGTGGCTGGTCGCGCAGAAGGGCGTCAAGGCCGATCTGCCGGTGCGCGACTATAAGCTGTCGCCGCACCTCAGCGACCTGACTTTTCTGCGAACCGCGGCGTCCATCGCGCTGGATGCGCTGGGACTGAGCGTGATCGCGCGGCAGGTCGAGCACGCCGGCCTCGCCCAGGCCGTCGATCGCCTCGGTCTCGATGGAATGCTGGCGCTGTGGCAACCTGCGGGGGCCAATTGATCCGTAAAAGTCCGGTGTCGGCCCCGCCTCCCGCATTGCGGGTGTCGTCACAATCCCCAATCCGGCCGTTTGTCACGCCTTTTCGCGCCGCCCTAAATTGATTTAGCGTCTTGACAGTTCAAGGTATTTTCACGGAAATGGATATCCGCACGTTCCCGGGTCCCAGTCTCGATGATCAAATCCGAACTTGTTCAGCGTATCGCCGAGCACAACCCGCATCTTTACCAGCGGGATGTCGAGAATATTGTGAACGCGATCCTCGATGAGATCGTGGCAGCCCTGGCGCGCGGCGACCGGGTCGAGCTGCGTGGTTTCGGCGCATTCTCGGTCAAGCATCGCCCCGCCCGCGCCGGCCGCAATCCGCGCACGGGCGCGCATGTGCCGGTCGATCAGAAGAGCGTTCCGTTTTTCAAGACCGGCAAGGAAATGCGCGAACGGCTGAACCGCGACAGCGGGGCTTCCGACGCCGGCGCGTAGGCGTTTCACGCCGGTTGGCCGCGGGGTTCGCAAGCCATTGGCGGAATACGGCCACAGGCCTCCATCAACGCGAGAGATGGTCATGCGAAAGTTTCTCACGGCTCTGGTGTTGATTCCGCTGGGTCTGTTCTTCGTCATCTTTGCGGTCGCCAACCGCCATCTGGTGACGGTGTCGTTCGACCCGTTCAATTCCACCTATCCAGCGGTCGGGGTGACGCTGCCGCTGTTCGTCGTCATCATTGCGGTGGCGATCCTCGGCGTGGTGGCGGGCGGCTCCGCGACCTGGTTCCGGCAGCGCCACTGGCGGCGCGCCGCGCGTCAGCACGAGGCCGAGGCGCGGGCGGCCCGGACGCAACTGGCCGATCTCCGCGCAAGCCCAGCGGCCTGGCGCGGCGATCCGCAGCGCCTTCCGGCGCTGACGCAGGGCGGCGGCTACGGGTCCGGCGGGCGAGACAAGCAGGGCGCGACGTTGTAGAACCCGCCCCGTCAGCCCGGCTCAAACCCTGTTTTCGCTGCCCGAAGGAACCATGTCCCTGCTCGTCAAAATTTGCGGCCTGTCCACGCGCGAGACGCTCGACGTCGCGCTGCAGGCCGGCGCCGACATGGTTGGGTTCGTGTTCTTTCCGCCGTCGCCGCGGCATCTGTCGCTCGAGACGGCGCGCGATCTCGGCCGCCAGGCCAAGGGCCGTGCGGTCAAGGTGGCGCTCACCGTCGATGCCGACGACGCCACGCTCGGCAATATCGTCGAGGTGCTGCAGCCCGACATCCTGCAGCTGCACGGCAAGGAAACCGTGGCGCGGCTGCGCGACATCAAGCGGATCTTCGGACTGCCGGTCATGAAAGCGCTTCCGGTCGAGACCGCGGCCGACCTTGCGCCGTTGCCCGGTTATGCGGCTGTTGCCGACCGCATCCTGTTCGACGCCCGCGCCCCAAAGGACGCCACGCGTCCGGGCGGCCTCGGCGCGGTATTCGACTGGCATGTGCTCGAAAATCTCGACATCAAACTGCCGTTCATGGTCTCCGGCGGTCTCCATGCCGGGAATGTAGCGGAGGCCGTGCGCGTCACCCGCGCCGGCGGCGTCGATGTTTCCTCGGGCGTCGAGCGCACGCCCGGCGTCAAGGACCCCGAGATGATCCGCGCCTTCATCCGCGCCGCGCGCGCCACCGAAGAGTTGATGATTCGATGAATTCAGCCTTGCCCAATTCCTTCCGCAGCGGTCCCGACGAGCGCGGCCATTTCGGCATTTTCGGCGGCCGCTTCGTCGCCGAAACGCTGATGCCGCTGATCCTCGATCTGGAAAAGGCCTATGCCGACGCCAAGGCCGACCCGGCGTTCCAGGCGGAAATGAACGGCTACCTCAAGCACTATGTCGGCCGGCCGTCGCCGCTCTATCTCGCCGAGCGCCTGACCGAGCATCTCGGCGGCGCCAAAATCTATTTCAAGCGCGAGGAGCTGAACCACACCGGCTCGCACAAGGTCAACAACGTGCTCGGCCAGATCATGGTGGCGCGGCGGATGGGCAAGAAGCGCATCATCGCCGAGACCGGCGCCGGCCAGCATGGCGTCGCCACCGCGACCTTGTGCGCGCGGTTCGGGCTCGAATGCGTCGTCTATATGGGCGCGGTCGACGTCGAGCGGCAGCAGCCCAACGTCATCCGAATGGAAATGCTGGGCGCCAGGGTGGTCCCGGTGCAATCGGGCTCGCGCACGCTGAAGGACGCGATGAACGATGCGCTGCGCGACTGGGTCACCAACGTGCACAACACCTTCTACTGCATCGGCACCGTCGCCGGTCCGCATCCCTATCCGATGATGGTGCGCGACTTCCAGTCGGTGATCGGTGACGAGACCCGCGTGCAGATGCAGGAGGCCGAGGGCCGCCTACCGGATTCGCTGATCGCCTGCATCGGCGGCGGCTCCAACGCCATGGGGCTGTTCCATCCGTTCCTCGACGATCCCGGGGTCGAGATCTTCGGCGTCGAGGCGGCGGGCCACGGGCTGACGCAGTTGCATGCGGCGTCGATCGCCGGCGGCCGGCCGGGCGTCTTGCACGGCAATCGCACTTATCTGCTGATGGACGACGACGGCCAGATCCAGGACGCGCATTCGATCTCGGCGGGGCTGGATTATCCCGGCATCGGGCCGGAGCATTCCTGGCTGCACGAGACCGGCCGGGTGACCTATCTGTCGGCGACCGATGACGAGGCGCTGGCGGCGTTCCAGCTGCTGTCGCGGCTCGAAGGCATCATCCCGGCGCTGGAGCCCGCGCACGCCATCGCCAAAGTGATGGAGCTAGCACCGAAGCGTCCCAGGGATCACCTGATGGTGGTCAATCTCTCCGGCCGCGGCGACAAGGACATTCCGCAGGTGGCGGATATTTTGCGGGGGAAGAAGAAGTGATGACCCCTTCTTGCATCGAGTTCGCGGAGAGCGCCCCCACCCTAACC
>JBAQER010000268.1:0-16523 GCA_049286845.1 Bradyrhizobium sp. | reverse complement strand
AACGCCACTCTGCCCGAAAAAGGACGCGACCTCCGGCTCGATCTGTTTCGCGGCGTCGCGAACTGGGCGATTTACCTCGATCACATCCCCGACAACGTCGTGAACTGGATCACCACCCGGAATTACGGTTTCAGCGATGCCGCTGATCTGTTCGTTTTCATCTCCGGCTATACCGCCTCCTTTGTCTACGCCCGGATGATGCTCGAACGCGGCTTCATCGTCGGCGCCACCCGCCTGACCAAGCGCGTCTGGCAGCTCTACGTCGCCCACGTCTTCCTGTTCGTGATCTACATCGTGGCGATCGGTTACGTTGCGCTGCGATACAGCGATCCGGAGATCATCAGCGAATTCAACCTCGCGGGCCTCGCCGGCGACCAGGCGATCGAAACGCTTCGTCAAGGCCTGCTGCTCAAGTTCAAGCCCGTCAACCTGGACGTGCTTCCGCTCTACATCGTGCTGATGGGATTGTTTCCGCCGGTGTTATGGATAATGCTGCGCCAGCCCAATCTGACGATGCTGGCGTCGATCGCGTTGTGGCTCGCCGCCCGGCAGTTCGGCTGGAACCTGCCGGGCTATCCGGCCGGGGTCTGGTACTTCAACCCGTACTGCTGGCAGCTGTTGTTCGTGTTCGGCTCGTGGTGCGCGCTCGGCGGCGCCAGGAAATCGATGGCGATCATCAACGCACCGGCCACGCTCTATTTCTGCATCTTCTACATGATCCTCGCGCTCGTCATGACCATGGCCGCCAAGTTTCCGGATTTCGGCGCGCTGTTCCCGAGCTGGCTCTATGGCGCCTTCAATCCGAACGACAAGACCAACCTCGCGCCTTATCGCTTCCTGCACTTCGTGGTGATCGTGATTTTGGTGATCCGTTTCGTGCCGAAGGACTGGCCGGGCCTCGAATGGAAGGTGTTCGATCCGCTCGTGGTCTGCGGCCAGCAATCGCTCGCCGTGTTCTGCGTCGGCGTCTTCCTGTCCTTCGTCGGGCATTTCGAACTGATGATGAGTTCAGGCTCGCTGTTCGCGCAGATCTTCGTCAGCCTGACCGGGATCGCGATGATGACCTGCGTCGCCTACTACATCTCCTGGTCGAAACGGCAGGACAAGCCGCTGCCCAAACCGGCGCCGGCAAAAGCCGGCTGACATCAGGCTGAATTCGACCCCTCGGGGGGCCGCGTCGGCGGATCAGGCGGCGCGACCGGTCATACCGGGCGGGTGCTCGACAGCACCAAGTTTGCCACATCGGTGTAAATGCCGACCAGCGGTCCGACGACCCTGTGCCATGCGTTTTTCGAGACCACGGTGTCGTGCAGTATCAGGTTGTCGATCCCCGTCGTCAGGAAACAGATCATGGCGTCGCGCGGCGTCTCCACGATTGGTTCGCCCTTGACGTTGAATGACGTGTTGATCAGCACGGGAACCCCGGTCAGCGCCTCGAACTCCTTCAGCAGGCGGTACAGCACCGGATTGGTCTCCGCGCGGACAGTTTGAACGCGCGCGGTTCCGTCGACATGGACGATCGCCGGAATCCGGTCGCGCCACTCCGGACGAACGCGCTTGGCGATCAGCATGAACGGCGAATCCTCGTCGCCTTCGAATATCTCCCTGGCCCGTTCGGCGAGAACGATCGGCGCGAAGGGACGGAACGGCTGGCGGTGCTTAACGCGGCTGTTCAGGGTGTCCTTCATGCCAGCCTTGCGCGGGTCGGCCAGCAGGCTGCGATTGCCGAGCGCGCGTGGTCCGAACTCGGAAGCCCCCTGGAACCAGCCGATCACCTTCTGCTCGGCCAGGAGTCTTGCCGTGTCGCGGCAGATATCGTCGCTATGTACCGCCGAGGTCTGAATGCGGACCAGAAACTTCGCGCCGGCGTTGCGGACGTCCTGATCGGTGTAGCGTCTGCCGACATAGGAATGATCCATCACGAAGGCGCGGCGCTGTTTCAGAATTTCGAGCCAGCCGTAATAGGCGCAGCCGATCGCGATGCCGTCGTCGCCGGCCGCCGGCTGGATCCAGACGTTCTCGAACCCGGCCTCCCGCGCCACGCGGCCATTGGCGACGCAGTTCAGCGCGACGCCGCCGGCAATGGTAAGGTTCTTGGCGCCGGTGGTTTCGCGCAGCCACCGGGCGCGGGCGAGCAGCACGTTTTCGGTGTCGTCCTGCACCCGCCAGGCAACATCCTCCCAATGCCGCATCGACGGGCTGGTTTCCCATTTCTCGTCGCCGTCCATGACGTAGGGTTGGTTGAATTCCTTGGTCCAGTGCGGGACGTGCAGCTTGCCGTCGGTCAGTTCGAGCAGATGCCTGACCTGCTCCTTCCGGCCATATGGCGCGAGCCCCATCAGCTCACCGCACTTGTTCCAGTCACCGAAAATGTAGGTCGAGGCCCGGCTGTAGAGCGCGCCAAGGCCGGGCATGTTGTAGAATTCGTCGCTCAGGAGGCCGCGATCGGGCTCCATCCAGACCTTCTTCAGGCACTCGAGTTTCGAGCCGCTGAATTTGTAATAGCTCTCGGACTCGCGGGCGAGCGGTGTGGCGGTGTCGGTCGGCGGATAGGGCTCCATGACGTCGGATTGATAGCTGCCGACGCCGTCGACGATCATGACGACGCCTTCCTCGAACGGCGATACCGCAAAGGCGCTGTAGGCGTGCGCCAGATGGTGGGAGATCGAGACAACTTTATCGGAATGCGACAGGTACAGCGGATGCTTTGGAGCCCCGGCACGCTCGTTTGGGGGAAGGAAGCCAGGCATGTCCTGATAGACCAGCCGTTCCTCCATTTCCGGGACTGGAAGAATGTAGCAATTGCGGACGACCAGATCGACGTCATCAAGCGTGATGCCCTCGGCATTCAGGCAATAGTCGATCACCTCCTGGTAGAATCCCGTAGCGTGCTTTTCGCGCGTGATCCGTTCCTTGGCGATCGCGAAGGCAATGGCGCCGTCACGCAGCAGGCAGGCGCTCACATCATGGTCGTAGGTATTCAGGCCGAGAACGTAGGTGTGTTGTTTGGGCATCGGTACTCTTTTGAGGTGATCGGAATTCGGGGCTTGTTCTGGATCAATGTGGGGACGCGAGGGCGAATCCTAGTCTTACAGAAATTCATTTTGGCAGGATTAGGCACGTTTTGGCGGAATCGGCGCCCGCCTCGCGAAAGGCGGGGATTGCGCAATGCACAATTTGTTCAAATGAAGGTCGGATGCTTGAACCTCTTCCCATCGTCGGCCGACCGGCACTGTAACTTGACCTCGCTTGCGCTTCCCAATAGCATCTTGAAAAGTCACAAGAACAACATTTTGCAGGTGAACTAATCAGGCGCCAGAACAGAAGGCAGGTCTCCCAAGTCTGGCTGACCGGCTGAGAGTTGATGGCGATTGGAATGACCCGGGAGATCCCTAATGGCTAAACGCTACAATATCGTTTCGCGCATCATCGCCGCGGCGGCTTTGGTCTTCGTTTACATGATCAGCGTCGTCGGCACGTCGGGTCTCTTCCTGGCGGCATCCACATCGTCGGCGGAAGCCCAGTGGGGACGCGGTCGAGGCCGCGGTCGCGGCAGGGGCTTTTATCGCGGCAGAGGTCGCGGCTACGGTATCTACGTCGCACCGCCGATCGTGCGCGGTCGCGGCTGCTATTTCAGCCCGCGCTGGGGCCGGGTGATCTGCCCCTATTGATTGCGGCTTGAATCGGCGTATTCGCTACGCCCGATCGGAATAGAAAATCAGGTGCGTCGGTCAACCGGCGCACCTGATTTTTTTGGATCGGACTCGACCAGCGTCGAGCGTCTGGCATGAGATAGATCAAATTGCCCCGGGTATCGACGGGCATAATTGCTTTCTGTGAAATCAGGCCATCCAGCCAGAAAGCAACCCAGCATGTTGAACGATATCGCTGTCCTTCTTCCCGTCGACCGGCCTGCCGGCCCCTTGATCGACTGCGCCGCGGCAGTCGCCGGTCTCTTCGAAGCCCATCTCGACGGCATCGCATGCGCCTATCAGGCATTGAATCCGATGATAGCGTTCGAGGCTTCCGCCGTCGTCATGGCGGCTCAGTACGAAACCGGCGTCGAGCAGGCCGCCGTCGTGCTCGACCAGTTCGAGATCGTGACAAGACGCCTCAATATTCCGCATGACGCCAAGAGCACGTTCAACGTTTCCTATGCCGCGACCCGCACCGTGACCGAGCTGTCGCGTCTTTATGATCTGAACATCGTCGGTCAACCCGATAGCTCGAAGCCGAGCCAGACCGATTTCATCTCCGAGGCGGTACTGTTCGGATCCGGACGGCCGATGCTGATGGTGCCCTATATCAACCGGGGCGCCTTCAAGGCAGATCGCGTGCTGATCTGCTGGGACGGTCGCGCGCCGGCGGCGCGGGCGGTCCACAATGCCGCGCCGTTTCTGCGCAAGGCGAAAGCCATCGACGTCGTGACCGTCAACGAGAATGAAGATACCGTCGGCGAGGCATCATTGGCCGCGTTCATCACCCACCTCGCCCGACGCGACCTGCCCGCAACCCCTCATCGGCTGACGGCAGCCACATCCAATATCCACAACGCGATTCTGTCGCTGGCCGCCGACAGCGACACCGATCTGATCGTGATGGGCGGCTACGGGCATTCCAGATTTCGGGAGTTCGTCCTCGGCGGCGCGACGCGCGGGATGTTCGAATCGCTCACCGTCCCGGCGTTGATCTCGCACTAAGTCGGGAGGGCGGCGTGACGTATAAGACGATCATGGTACATCTCGACCTCGAACAATACAGCGAGCCTGCCCTGCGCGTGACCTGCGAGCTGGCCGACCGGTTCAAGTCGAAGGTGATCGGAGTCACGGCCGGCCTTCCCAACGTGCCGATTCATGCCGACGGCATGATCGCGTCGAACGTGCTCGAAGCCGATTACGAACAACTGAACCTGGCCATCGGCCGCTGTGAGATTCACTTCCGGTCGGCACTCAAGGACTTCAACGGCGCGCTGGAATGGCGATCGGACGCCGCCTACCCCGTGGATTTTCTCGTGCAGGAAGCCCGGGCCGCGGATCTCCTGGTGGTCGGCCGCGCCGAGAACTACAATCTGCTCGGCCCGAACCATCTGCTCGAGATCGGCGACGCCGTCATGAAGGCAGGCCGGCCTGTATTGGTCGTGCCGCCCCGCAGCACCAGCCTCGCCTTCAATCGCATCCTGATTGCGTGGAAGGATTCCGCCGAGGCGCGGCGTGCGCTTCCAGCGGCGCTTCCGCTGCTCAAGCGAGCCAAGGAACTGATCATCGTCGAGATCGCCTCTGACGAGAGCGAACGGGGCGCTGCCAATGAGCGCGTCGCCGACGTGGCGAAATGGCTTCAGCGCCATAACGTCCCGGCGTCGGCACGGGTCGAACCGTCCGCCGGTGCCCCCGGCAGTCAGCTCGAAGCCATCGCGTCCGAAGCAAGGGCCGATATCATCGTCGCCGGCGCTTACGGACATACCCGTCTCCGCGAGTGGATATTCGGCGGGGTGACGCGTCACCTCCTGCAGCACAGCTCGACCTGCGCGCTCCTGGTCCACTGATTCCGGCAGGACGTCATTGGTTCGATTGACTTGAATCAATCGACTTATCCCGCATTGCGGTAATTTTTCTTCGAATACGCCGCCGGGCTCAAAAATGCCGCATGCGCGCGTATCCATTCAACAATTGGTCAGCCGATCGCTGCACAAAAAGGATACGAAAATGCCGACCCACTTCCACGCGATCGTCTGGATCGACCACGCGCAGGCCAAGGTATTCCATGTCGGACGTACCGGCGATGACGAGATGGTCATGCATCCGCATTTGCCCACCAAGCACCTGCACCACAAGGCCGGCTCGATCGGCAGCGGCCATGCGGCACCGGACCGGGAATTTCTGACACAGGTCATGAACGCCGTCAGCGACGCCAGCGAAATCCTGATCATCGGCCCTGCCGGCGCCAAGGCGGAGCTTGCCAAATTCCTCCGCGAGCAACATTCGAAGATCGGCGATCGCATCGTTGCCGTGGAGCCCGCCGATCATCCCAGCGATCGCGAGATCGTCGCCTATGCCAAGAAGCATTTCAAAATCGCTCCCCCGAGGGTAGCGGCGGCAAGCGGGTCGGCCAATGGCTAACCCCGCGCTGCGATCAGCCCGGGTTTGATCGATCATGGACATGAGGGTTGCGCCAACCGAAACGACGGAAACCGCAACCGGGTCAGCGGCGGACGACCGGCGTCCATTTCCATGGAAATTGCTGATGGCGGTGCTGCTCGCCGCATCGCTGGCGGCTATCGCGTGGTGGATGTCGCGCGGACCGACCATTACGGTGGTTCGGGTCACCCGCGGCGGCGCCGCTGAAATCGTTTATGCCACCGGCGCGGTCGAGCCCGAGACCTGGTCGCGCTCGACGCCGCTGGTGCGCGGCCGCATCATCGAACGTTGCCGATGCGAGGGAAAAAGCGTCAAGAAGGGCGACGTCCTCGCCCGCCTCGACGACAAGGAGGCGCTGGCTACGCTGAACGACCTGCGCGCGCTGGAGGAATTCCAGCGCCGGGAATTCGACCGCCAGTCGCAATTGCTGGCGCGCGGGGTTGCGACCTCGCAGGCCTATCAGCGCGCCGAAAGCGACCTTGCGCGCATCCATGCACAGATCGCCGCCCAGGCCCAGCGGCTGGAATACTTCAAATTGGTCGCGCCGATGGACGGCACCGTCCTCAAGGAGGACGGCGAAGTCGGCGACATGGTCGACCCCGGCACGATTCTCTACCGCGTCGGCCTGGAAAAGCCATTATGGGTGGTCGCCGACGTCAACGAGGAGGATATCCCCCGCGTCAAGGTCGGCCAGAAAGCGCTGCTGCGCACCGACGCCTTTGCTAATCAGGTGCTGCCGGGCTTCGTGAAACAGATTACGCCGGCCGGCGACCCCGTCTCCAAGACGTTCCGCGTCCGGATCGGCCTGCCCGAAGATACGCCGTTGCGGGTCGGCATGAGCGTCGAAGCCAACATCGTCAGCCGGGAAAAGCAGGATGTCCTGCTGGTCCCCGCCAACGCCGTGGTCAACAACAGCCTGCTGACGATCGAAAACGATCGGACGCGCCTGCACAAGGTCGAGACCGGCATTCGCGGCACAGGCTTCGTCGAGATCGTCGGCGGCGCCAGCGAGGGTGAACTGGTCGCCTCGCCCGCCACCACCAATATCAAGGACGGGTCGCGGGTCCGGCCGTTGCTCGCCGAACCGGCCGTGCCGTGAACCTGATCCTGACCATAGCCTGGACCCATGTCCGCCACC
Organism: Bradyrhizobium sp.; assembly: GCA_049286845.1. GTDB lineage: Bacteria > Pseudomonadota > Alphaproteobacteria > Rhizobiales > Xanthobacteraceae > Bradyrhizobium. The sequence continues at coordinate 9,251 of JBAQER010000268.1, read as the reverse complement.
GCGCCCGCCAGACACTGGTGGCGATTGCCGGCGTCATGACCGGCGTCGGATTCTCCGTGATGATGGCGGCAATGATGGAGGGATCGCAGGACGATTTCATCCGGACCCTGGTCGACGCGCTGCCGCATATTTCGATCACCGATGAACTGCGGCAGCCGACGCGGCAACCGGCGGATATCGCCTACGCCGCCGCCGAATTCCACGGCCTGACGCCGGACGTCCGGCGCCCAGGCATCAAGAATCCGATGGCCACCATCGCCTCGCTGCAAGGCTGGGTGCCGGGCGCACTGACGCCTTCGGTGCAGTCGAAGGCGGTGCTGCGGTTCGCCGGGCGCAACCTGACCACCTCGATCATCGGCATCGATCCCCGCACCGAGGCCGATGTCTCCAATCTGGCGACCCACATGAAGCAGGGAACGCTGCACTCGCTGTATCGCTCGTCCAACGCCATCCTGCTCGGCGACCGCCTCGCCGACAAGATCGGCGCCCGGGTCAACTCCAACATCACGCTGGCTTCCGCCGAAGGCGCCACCATGAACGCCACCGTGGTCGGCACCTTCCATACCGGCTTCCGCATGACCGACGAGACCACCGGCTATGTCCTGCTCAAGACCGCGCAGATCCTGGAAAAGCAGACCGGCATCGTCAACGAGATCCGCGTGCGCACCCATGATCCCATGGCGGCCCGCCTGATCTCGGAGCGGATCGGTGAACAGACCGGCTATAAATCGATCTCCTGGCAGGAAGCGCAGGAAGATCTCCTGTCAGCGATCACGCTGCGCAACGTGCTGATGTATACCATCGTCGGCGCGATCCTCCTGGTCGCGAGTTTCGGCACCTACAACATCATTTCCACCATCACCCATGAGAAGACCCGCGACATCGCCATCCTAAAATCGCTGGGCTTCAGGGACCACACCATCCGGGCCGTCTTCATCGTCGAGGCACTGCTGGTCGGTCTCGTCGGCGCCGTGCTGGGCTGGATCTTCGGTTATCTCCTGACCCGCGGGCTGGCGTCGCTGGAATTCAAGACCCCGTTTTCCGACTACAACCACCTGCCGGTGCTCTATTCGGTCAAACACTATCTGCTCGCCACCGGCGTGGCGCTGGTGTCGAGCCTGGTGGCCGGCTATTTCCCGGCCCGATCCGCGGCGCGGCTGCACCCCGTCGACATCATCAGGGGCGCGACATGAGCACGGCGCTGATCGAGGCCAGGGGCGTGACCAAAGTCCTCGGCGGGATCGTCCCGGTCACGCTGGTGCAGGACATCGACCTCTCCATCATGCCGCGCGAGTTCATCGCCATCACCGGCCCGTCCGGCTCCGGCAAATCGTCGCTGCTGTACCTGCTGGGGCTGTTGGATATTCCGACATCAGGCGAAGTCCTGATCGACGGCCATTCCACCACCGCAATGACCGAGGACGCGCGCGCGAAAGTGCGGCTCAACCGCCTCGGCTTCGTCTTTCAGTTTCATTTTCTGCTGCCGGAATTCTCGATCACCGAAAATGTCGCATTGCCGATGCGGGCGCTGGGCAAATTGTCGTCGCGCGCCATCACCGCACGCGCCGAGGAACTCCTGGAATCGTTCGGGCTCGGCGATCATCGCCACAAGACCCCGGATCAATTGTCCGGCGGCCAGCGGCAGCGCGTCGCGGTGGCGCGGGCGTTGGCCAACGATCCCCCTGTCATCCTCGCGGATGAACCGACCGGAAGCCTGGATTCGGTCTCCACCACGCAGGTATTCGGCATCCTGCGCGATTTGGTGGCACTGCGCGGAAAAACCGTGGTCGCCGTCACCCACGATCTCAATCTGGCTGCCCAGATGCACCGCCAGATTCATGTCGTCGACGGCCGGCTGGCGAAGGACGAGAAGGTCGCCGTGTCCGGCGACCCTTCATAGGTCCGGGCACACGACGACGCTTTCAGTCCTCGAATGCCGGCGGATCGGGCCGCTGATGCGGCTCGGCGCCTTCGATGGGCTGGTTGTCCTCCGCGGGGATTTCGCGTTCGACCTCGACGCGATCCTTGTCGATCAGGCCCGGCGCCTCATCGGTTTGCTCCGAAGGCGGGCCCTTTCGCGGCGGCGACGCCGCTCTGTTTAAGTCGCGCATATGCTCCTCCGCCGGCCGCCGCGACGCCTCAGTGTGAATTGGCATCGCCGGTCAGATGCTTCTCGATTTCCCACACCGGGTGCTTGGTCAGATCCTTGTTGATCTCGGCCACGATACAGGCCTTCACGTCGGCATGGAAAGCGTCGCGCAAGTCGGCAAGGGTCCTCGGCGGTGCCACCACCACCAGCGCCTGCACCTTCCGCTCGCGGATCACCTGCTCCAGGGCGGCAGCAACCTTTCGTGCGAAATGATGCTCTTCGATATCGTGCCAGTCGGTCGACTCGACGGTGCTTCTTTGGCCCGATTGTGAAGCCTTGCTGACGCGGCCCGGGCGCTCGGTGCCTTGGTCATGGCTGGACGGATGTTCCTCCGCAAAGACCGTCTCGGTCTTGAGATTGGGAAATTTCTCATCGCCATCGTTGCGCAGGAACAGAGCCTTGCGGCCATCGCCGACGAACACAAAAGCATTATGCGGGATCTTGAGGTTGTTCATGTGGTCCTCTCGGAAACTCTGGCTCTCGCCAGCACGTTAGTTCAATAACGCTAGGGCCGCCGCAGGTTTCCCGGCTTGATCAGTATCAAAGCGCACGGGTAGCATGGGGAAAACATTCTTATGTCGGCGCCCTTTCCCGATCGCAGGAGTACGGAGCGGGCCTTCCATCAGGTCAGCTAACCCGCATGCGAATGCCCCGCCTTGACTTGCCTCGATAGAACCAGAATTTCGCTGCTTCCGTCGCGGCAATGTAGCCGATGACGATCACAATGACGGTACCCATTTGGAGGGCTGAGAGCGGCACAAAACCGAACACCGCAGCCGGCGCCCCGAGGAACGGGATCGCGAGAGTGGCGGCGGCCACCGCAAGCGTAGTCCACAACAGTAAGCCGCTGGGCTTGCTGCGAAACGCGGGTTTGTGCGTCCGCAGCACAAGCACGACGGCAAGTTCAGTCAGCAGCGAGACTATGAACCAAAACGTCTGAAACGTGGGCTGATCGGCGTGAAAGACCAGGAGCAGCACCGCGAATGTCACGAGGTCGAACACCGAGCTGATCAGCCCAAAGACCACCATGAAACGCTGAATTTCCCCGATGTGCCAGCGCTGAGGCCGGCGGACGCGGTCGCGATCGACATTGTCGCTCGAGATCGCGATCGACGGCACGTCGGAAAGAAAGTTGTTCAGCAGAATCTGCTTGGCCGCCAGCGGCAGGAATGGAAGCAGCGGCGCCGCCAGCGCCATGCTCAGCATGTTCCCGAAGTTTGCGCTGGTGGTAATCGAAATGTATTTGAGCGTATTGGCGAAGGTCCGCCTCCCGTCCTCGACGCCAACGCGCAAGACGTCGAGATCGCGGCTCAGCAGGATAATATCGGCGCTCTCACGGGCGACATCCACGGCCTCCTCGACCGAGATGCCGACATCAGCGGCATGCAGGGCCGGCGCGTCGTTGATGCCGTCGCCGAGATATCCAACCGAGTGACCGGTTTTCTGCAGGGCACGGACGATCCGTTCCTTCTGCTGGGGATCGATTTCCACGAAGAGATCGGTCCGCGGCGCGAGGTGCCACAATGCCTCATCCCGGAGTTTCACGAGGTCGCTGCCGGTGAGTATCGACTTCGCATTGAGGCCCACGGCTGCCGCCAGATGTGCCGTCACAAAGCGGTTGTCTCCACTTATGACCTTGATGCGAATACCCAATCGGGCGAGATCCTTGATCGTTCGTTGAGCTTCCAGCTTGGGCGGGTCCAGGAAGACGAGAAAGCCGCGAAAAGTCATGCCTTGTTCATCATCGCGACCATAGCGCGGCTTGGCCGCGACCCTGCGGGTCGCCACAGCCAGCACCCGGAACCCCTCGGCCCCCTTGGCTTGAAAGACCGCATCGAGTTGAGCGCGCAATTCGATCGTGAGCGGGATATCGACGGCATCCCGTTCGAGCGATGAGCAGTTGTCGAGCACGTTTGAGAATGCGCCCTTGGTAACGATGAGGTGCTGCGTCGGATTGCCGTCTTCCGCGACGACGATGGTTAGCCGGCGGCGAAGAAAGTCGTAAGGGATTTCGTCGATCTTCGTAAAGCCCTGCGTCGTCAGGCCCGCGGTCTTTCCTGCTGCTATGATCGCGGCATCAAGCGGATTGTCGATACCGGTCTCGAATGCGGCATTGAGAAAGGCCAGCCGGCTGACCTCCTGAGATGACCGATTTTCAGCGTCGAGGACGCCATTGAGAACGATGGTGCCCTCGGTCAGCGTACCGGTCTTGTCGGTGCATAGAATATCCATGCTGCCGAGGTTCTCGATGGCTTCCAGGCGGCGGACGATGACGCCGCGCCGGCTCATGGCCCGGGCGCCGGCGGACAGGGTGACGCTGACGATCGCCGGCAACAGTTCGGGCGACAGACCGACCGCAAGCGCAACGGCAAACAGGAGGGACTCGATTATCGGGCGACCGAGAAGCAGATTCACGGTCAGGACGAACAGAACGATGACGACCATCGCCCGGATCAGAAGGTATCCGAATTGGCGCACGCCGCGCCCAAAATCAGTCTCAGGCTCGCGGGTTCTGAGCCGTGCCGCGATCGCCCCGAACGCAGTACGATGACCGGTTTCGACAACGAGGACCTTCGCCGTTCCGCTTCGCACCGACGCTCCGAGAAAGACTGCATTGGTCCGGGCCGAGAGCGCGGCCTCCGGCTCGACGATCCCCGGCCGCTTTTCGACGGGAAAGGATTCTCCCGTCATGCTGGCTTCGGTGACCAGGAAATCCTCCGCTTCGATCACCAGTCCGTCGGCGGGAATCAGATTGCCTGCCGACAGCAGAATCAGATCGCCGGGCACGACGGCGCTCACGGGCACCACCAGTTCGACGCCGTCCCGCACGACGCGGCACGTCAGCGCCAGCCGCTGTTTCAATTCCTCGACCGCCGTCGATGCCCGGTATTCCTGAAAGAAGCCGAGCAGCGTGCTTCCGACCACGATCGCCAGAATGATGGCCGAGTCCACCCATTGCTGTAGCAGCAGCGAAATTGCAGCGGCAAATATCAGAATGAGAACGAGCGGGCTCTCGAATTGGCGCAGAAGCAAACGCAGTGCGCTCAGCTGCGATTCTTCTTCAACGCTGTTGGGGCCGACCAGGCGAAGCTTCGCCGCGGCGGCCTCCGACGGAAGGCCTTCGGGGCCCGACCCTAACGCGGCGCTCAGCGCGGTGGCATCCTGGCTCCAATAGGGGGCAGCAAGGCCTGGACTGCTCATTTATGATTCCAAATTCTGGACTCAGACTTTGCTGCTAGAACTTGGCGGCGCGGTTCCCGGATAGTCCGAAAGAATTGAATTACGCAGACGTTCGACGGCTCCTCAGGCCAAGGCGTTTCAAGCAGGTGCCTTCTCGGCTTCACGCTCGGCAACCGGGCGCAGCGGCGCGAATTCCTCCCCGGTCAGGGTCTCCCTGGCGATCAAGAGTGCCACGCCGGCATCGAGATCGGCCCGCCGCCTTTCGAGGATGGCGCGCGCACAGGCGTCGCCCGCCTCGATCAGATCGCGCACGGCCAGATCAATCTCGCGCCCCGTCGCCTCCGCGGCGCTGAGGACCGTATCCTGCAAGGATGGCAGGAAGGTCTGCGGCCGCGGCGCATAGGTGCGCTGCCCCACTTTCGCGTCCATGCCGTATTTCGTGACCATCTCGACGGCAATCTCGGTCGCCCGCTGCAGGTCGTCGGCCGCACCAGTCGAGACGTCGCCATCGAAGATCAGCCGCTCGGAGGCGCGGCCGCCCATCAGCACGGCGATGCGGTTCTTGAGTTCGCTGGCCGAAAGCAGGAAGCGGTCTTCGGTCGGCCGCTGCATGGTGTAGCCGAGCGCGCCAACACCGCGGGGAATGATCGAGACTTTCTGCACGGGATCGACGCCCGGCAGGCTCGCGGCGACGAGGGCGTGACCCATCTCGTGATAGGCGACCCTGCGGCGCTCCTCCTTGCTGAGCACCCTGCTCTTCTTTTCGATCCCGGCAACGATCCGCTCGATCGCAACCGTGAAATCGTCGAACAATACCTCTTCGGCATTGCGTCTGGTCGCGGCAATAGCCGCTTCGTTGATCAAATTGGCAAGATCGGCGCCGGTGAAGCCGGTGGTAAGAGCCGCGACCTTGTCGAGATCGACATCCTTGCCGACACGGATTTTCCGGACATGCACCTTGAGAATGGCGACACGGCCGCCTTTGTCCGGACGGTCCACCAGCACCTGCCGGTCGAACCGTCCTGCCCGCAGCAGCGCGGGATCGAGGATTTCGGGCCGGTTGGTCGCCGCCAGCAAAATGACGCCCGCTGAAGGGTCGAAGCCGTCGAGTTCGGAGAGCAGCTGGTTCAGGGTCTGCTCTTTTTCATCGTAGCCGCCGAAGGCGCCGGGCGAGCGGCTGCGTCCCAGCGCGTCCAGTTCGTCGATGAAGATGATGCAGGGCGCGGCCTTGCGTGCCTGCTCGAAGAGGTCGCGGACCCGGGCGGCGCCGACGCCGACGAACATCTCGACGAATTCAGAGCCGGAAATGGAAAAGAACGCCACCCCGGCCTCGCCGGCCACGGCGCGGGCGAGCAAAGTCTTGCCGGTGCCGGGCGGTCCGACCAGCAATATACCTTTGGGGACATGGGCGCCTAGCCGGCCGTAGCTCTTGGGATCCCTCAGGAAGGAGACCACCTCCTGCAGTTCGAATTTTGCTTCGTCGACGCCGGCGACGTCGGCGAAGGTGACCTTGGTGTCCTTCTCGACATAGACCTTGGCCCGCGACTTTCCGATCGACATCAGGCCGCCAAAACCCTGGCGATCCGCCAGCCGGCGTCCGAGGAACACCCAGATCAGGTAGAACATCAGCCCGGGCACGATCCATGACAGCATGGTCTGGAACAGCCCGCCCGACGGAACTCCGGTGACTTGAACGCCCTTGGCCTGCAACTTTTCCGCCAGCGCCGCATCGACGCGCGCGGTAACGAAGGCCGACTTGCCACTCGGCAACTTGTCCTTCAGTTTTCCATGGATGGTATCCTGGCCGACGGCGACCTCGGTGACATGGCCCTGGGCGACGAGCTGTTCGAATTCGCTGTAGGGAATGGTGTCGACGGTATTGTAGGTCGCCAGAATCCATTGCAGCAGCAGCATGCCGATGCTGGCGGCGAAAATATAGCCGACGGCAATGCTCTGCTTGCGAGACGACGGGTCCGATTCCATTTCATTCTCCGGCCGGAATTCTCCCGAGATTTCTAACAGCCGCGGGTTCCGGCCGCTTGCTCTGGATCAATTGGCGCGATCTCGTGGAGTTTATGTAGATTTTGAAGCGTCTTGATACCGCCCGGCGTCGCATCGAACGCGGAGGGTTGGCTTGCCCTACCTGACAGTCGAAGACCTCCCCCTACCGATCCAAGCCCATTTGCCGCTGCACGCGCAGGAAATCTATCTCGGCGCCTTCAACAGCGCCTGGACGCAGTATGCGGATCGCGGTCCCGAGCGGCGCGAGAGTACCGCGCACCGCGTCGCCTGGGCGGCGGTCAAACGCAAATATGAAAAATCCGGCGACCGCTGGATTCCACGCGAGCCCGACTGACGGCCGGCGCCTGAACCCGGCGGCTGGCCCCCGCCGCGCATCCCGATTGATCCCGATCAACATCGCCATCGCCGAACGATGCCACTGAAGCGCCACCCAAGGAGTCGAGATCATGGTTGGCATCACGTTGAGCTCGGAGCAGATTCGCACCGCTCCCGCGGAAGTCCGGCGCTGGATCGAGCGCGAGGTGATGACGTCCCTCGGATTGCAGGCGCCGGCCCGGGAGCCCAACGGCGCGGTCTCCAGCGCGGAGGCAGAAACTGAAGCGGAGCGGCCTGACAAGGAAGTGGGTATTGCGGATTGACGCCAATCGGCGCCTTCAGGCGATCGAAGTCTTTCCCTTGACCGGAAAGCGCTTCAGAGTTTCTACGACCTCCTCATCTCCGACCTGCCGGAAGTCCCGATAGAAATAGCCGATCGCGCCAAACGCTTCCGGCGCCTCCAGGCAAATCAGGGCATCGACTTCCCCGCGCAATCGCTCGATTGTGTCGGGGGGAGCCACGGGAACGGCAAGCACCAGTTCATTCGGTTTGCGGTTACGGATGGCCTGCAGTGCCGCCCGCGTCGTCGCGCCGGTTGCGATGCCGTCGTCGACGACGATGACCACCTGCCCCGCAATCGGCGCCCGGGTACGTTCTCCCAAATAGAGTTTGCGCCGTCGTTCGATCTCCGCCAGTTCCTCTGTGCACACCGCGTCGAATTCCTCCGCTGTGGTGCCTGAGAGCTCGATCACCTCCTGATTGCGAACCACGATCGGGGCAGCGCCGTCCACCACGGCGCCCATCGCGAGCTCCGGTTGGGACGGCACGCCGATCTTGCGAACAAGGATCAGGTCGAGAGAGGCATCGAGGGCCTCGGCAACCTCTGCTGCGACGGGAACGCCACCGCGGGGCAAGGCGAGAACCACGGCGTTGCGGCCCTTGTAAACCGAAAGCGCTTTGGCCAATCGGCGGCCGGCATCCGATCTGTCCCTGAATGTCATCATCGATGTGCATCCGATTTGCGATTGCCGGTGAGATGGCGCTCGAACCAGTCCGCGGCGAGTTCAATAACGGCATCCAGCGCGCCGGCTTCCGGAAAGAGATGCGTTGCGCCCGGCACGATCTCGATCGCCTTTTCGGCTTCGAGGCGCTGCAGCGCCCATTGATTGAGTTCGATCACGCCGAAATCCTCACCTCCGACGATCAGGAGCGTCGGCGCCTTTACATTGGCCAGAATGTCGCCCGCGAGATCGGGACGTCCGCCTCGCGAAACCACCGCTCCGATGCGGTCACCGAGCACGCCCGCCGCGACCAGCGCCGCCGCCGCGCCGGTGCTGGCTCCGAACAATCCGATTGGCAGAGCGCCCACATCCGGTTCGTCGCGGGCCCAGCGCACCGCCTGCGTCAGCCGCTGCGCCAGCAGCTTGATGTCGAACACATTGCTGCGGTCGCCCTCTTCTTCGGGCAGCAGCAGATCGAACAACAAGGTCGCCATCCCCCGGCGATTGAGCGCTTCCGCAACCTGGATGTTGCGCGGGCTGAACCGACTGGAGCCGCTGCCATGCGCGAAAATAATCAGGGCTCC